>NZ_JAHDIG010000044.1:25046-40613 GCF_020630935.1 Bernardetia sp. | reverse complement strand
ATATCAAGAAAATTATCAAAATAAATTGATTTTGTCATAGAATTCAACGGTATTTAAAACTATGGTACTTCCTACTTACACACTTCGTGGGATAATCCCTTTTTGGCGATTATTACAGTCTGTTTTTTCTATTATTTTTTATCAAAATTCCATTCCTTGTCCAGTTCAGTTCCACAAACTTGACACACAAAAAAATCGTCTTTTACTAAATTAATACTTCCACAACTAGTACAAAGTCTAAACTCAAAAGCAGTCGTAAAATAATCTGGATAATCTATTCCAATTTTTTGAAGAACTTTATTGACTTCTATCCAAGATTCTGATTTAGGACAATACCCTGTCGACTGATTGCTTATTTCACTAATTGAAATATCATTTTTATCTATCATAAACGAAATTTCTCCTGCTGAAAGAACTTTCTTTCCTCCTGCACACACTACGTGTTCGGAATGTCTGTCGTTTATAAAAAGTTCTTGATTTTCACTAATGATAAAAGTGGCTGTTACACTATGATTGATAATCTCTTGTGAGGTTGATTCTATCCAATCAATAATGTCATTGACATCTGAAACTTTGTATCCTTTAAAGTTAAAATTAGCTGTTTTGAGTATTTCTTCTGAACCAACATAAGAATAAAGCTAGGTTTTATTTTTCATGTTTCAAAAAAATATGTCCATTTTGAATCTCTAAAGGAGATTCTACATTATTATGATACAATTTCCCTGTTCCTAACCCCTGTGGAAGTGTGGGGTTATAATTGGCTACAAATTGCGCAATAGCATTCAAACCAATATTGGATTCTAAAGCCGATGTTATCCACCAATCAATGTTTCTTTCTTTGCAAAGCTCTATCCACTCTGATGTTTTTTTCAAACCTCCCAAAAGTGTAGGTTTAAAAATTAAAAATTGTGGCTCAACGTAATCTAACATTCGCTTCTTATCTTCCAAATTTGTAAGTGTAATAAGCTCTTCATCAAGGGCAATCGGCAGAGGAGTTTTGGCACAAAGATTCTTCATTTCAAACCACTGATTTGCCATAATGGGTTGTTCGATAGAATGAATATCATACTCTGATAAAATTTTTAACTTTTCTAAGGCTTCACTAGGAGAAAATGCTCCGTTTGCATCTACACGAATGGTAATTTTTTTTTCATCAAAACGCTTACGAATAGACTCCAATAATCTACACTCTTTTTCAAAATCTATCGCTCCAATTTTCAATTTTATACAAGAAAACCCTTGTTCTAGCTTTTCTTCTAGCTGATTTTTCATAAAGTCAAAATCTCCCATCCAAACCAAACCATTGATAGGAATTGGCTTTTGGTGTAGCGAAAAATCATTTTCATAAATAATTCGTTTTCCTCCATTCTTTAAGTCTAAAAAAGCTGTTTCAAAACCAAAACGAACGGCAGGCAAAGAAGCAGGAATCAAATTAAAGATGTCTTCAAGCGTAGAAATAGCTGTGTTTTCTATACGTTTACAAATATCTTGAATGATGTTTTCCAAATGAGGAAGAAAATCAATACTTAGTCCAAAGAGAGGCGAAATTTCTCCAGTTCCTACCACCTTATCATTGTTTTTTTTAGATAAATACACAAAGTAGGTATCTCTTTCTCTCATTGTGCCACGAGAAGTACCTGCCAAAAAGCGAAATTTAAGACGATGTTTTTGATAGGAAGCAGAATAAGTAGTCATACAGTTAGAAAAATAAGGGCGAAGAAAAATTGAATACCAACAAAATTACTTTTTGTGCATTGAAATTACTATTTTTGAGACCAAAGAAGTTAAAAACAGCTTTCCATACTGTATTTTGTTAGAAGTTTTGTAATATTGAAAAACCAAATTATCCGTTTTGTTCTCTATTTTTCGTAACAAAATACATATAAGTAGATTTTATCTTTACAAACTACCATTAGTCTGTTCTCAAAAATATCCCTTGCAACCAATCTAAAAAATCCCTATGAGTCAGAGCAAAACAGACTTCGCACGCATACAAAGTGTGTTAGAGTCTATGTACGAAATCGAAAGTTATGTCAGAGATGCTTCACACGAAGATTTTCTCAATAATTCGATGATGCGTATTGCAACTGTAAAACAGCTAGAGATTATTGGAGCAATTACAGAACAAGTTTCTGATAGGTTAAAAGATGATTACCCTCAAATCCATTGGGAAGCCATTGAGAGATTACACAAAGTATTGGTACACGAATACTTGGGCATCAATTATGAATTGGTTTGGGTAACAGCAAATAGAGAAATTCCTGTGTTGAAGAAGCAATTTGAACTTATTTTGTCGCAAATAGGTTAGGCTTTCAAATACAATCAAAACTTTTCTGTATTTAATTATTTGATTAATGTGTTGGTTTTCAAACAAATAGTAAATCAAGTGTTTCTTTTGCATAAAAAAAACAAAAAAAAGTTTTTAAAATGCTTGTGTATTTTTGAAAAACGTATTACCTTTGCATCAGCAAATGAGAAAAACAGAACATTATTATTTTCTTAAAAGCAAAGAAGATATGTTCTAAAATAAAAAAACTCATTTAAAATAATTAAAAAAAAATATTTTGCTTTTACAAAAACAATTACTACCTTTGTGAAACCAAAATAAAAAAACACTCCTTCTTAGCTCAGTTGGTTAGAGCATCTGACTGTTAATCAGAGGGTCCTTGGTTCGAGCCCAAGAGAAGGAGCAAAATCTTAACAGATTATTATTTATTACTTTTCTAGTAGTTGTGATACTTTGAGATTTTCATAATTGAAAGATAGAAAAAAGCCTTTACAAATTTGTAAGGGCTTTTTTTATGGGCTTTATTTTCTGAAATCATAAAATTATGCTTCAAATACTGTATAAGAAAAAGCCTTCTACTAACTAAAAAATTAGCTAAAGAAGGCTTTAAAAAAAATCTTACCGACGTAGTCATGCTGATTAAAAGCCCAACTACTCACGCCCAAAAACGACTTCGGTTACTGTCTTTCATACAAATATACGAAATTTGAAGGTTAAGAGTTGTATTTGTAGGTGTACGACAAAAATCCCCTTTTTGGTTTTTTATATTAAAAAACAGCTTTTACATTTCGTTGCGCTGCAACTTTTAAATAAAATAGAATAATTGGTTCTATAAATATGATGTTGCACTGCAACTTTTTACTATACTTTCTCTGATAGAAAATACGTTTTTATTAGCTTTTATGTAAAACACAAGTTGCAGAGCAACGTTCTGTTGGTAGAATAAAAAAGCACAAAAAATAGAGTTGCAGAGCAACGAAATATTGAATGTTCTGTAAACAGGGAAATTTGTCGTACATCCATTATTGATGTCTTCATCAAGAAACAATATTCCTCATCATACTTTATTATAATACCATCTACAAAACAAAAAAAAATCGTTCAAGTAATTACTTAAACGATTCTTTAGAAATTCTATTATAAACTTGCCGTTGTTGGTTTCTCCACCAACGACATTAATTTACTTCATCAACTCATTTGAAAAAGCTAAGAGTTTGTCTTCTGAAAAATAATCTCCCATAATTTGAAGTCCGATAGGCAAGCCTTCTTTGTCTGTACCGTTAGGAATAGAAATCGCAGGTATTCCGACCACAGAAGCAGGAACAGTAAACAAGTCAGCTAAATACAGCTCTACCGTTTCGCCTTCGTATTTTCCAATTTCAAAAGCTGTAGTTGGCGTAGTTGGAGAAATAATAAAATCGTATTGCTTAAATACTTCTTTCATTGCTTCTTGTATCTTGCGCCTTACTTTTTGAGCTTTTGTAAAATACGCATCGTAATAACTGGCACTCAAAACAAACGTTCCTAACATAATTCTACGCTTGACTTCCTTGCCAAAACCTTCTGTACGTGTTTTTTTGTACATAGATTCCAAATCCGTAACATTCGGACTACGGAAACCATAACGAACACCATCGTATCTTGATAAGTTTGTACTTGCTTCTGCTGTAATGAGAATATAATATGTTGGCAAAGCATATTTTAGAAGTGAGAAATCAACTTCTTCTACTTCGTAACCTTCATTTTTTAGCTTTTCTAATTTGGCAACTGTGGCAGCTTTTATTTCTTCGCTTAATCCTTCACTATGCAGAGTCTCTTTGAAATAAGCAATTTTTGGCTTTTTCTCTACTCCTGTGTTTACTATTTCTGAATAAGCAGGAACTTCTTTTTGAGAAACTGTACTGTCGTTGTCGTCTTTCCCTGCAATTACTTCCAATGTAATAGCTACATCAGCAGCGTTGTTGGCAAAAATTCCGATGCTATCAAACGACGAAGCAAAGGCAATCAAACCATAACGAGAAATACGTGAATAGGTAGGCTTTAACCCTACAATTCCACAAAAAGCAGCAGGTTGGCGCACCGAACCACCTGTATCTGAACCAAGCGACACCATACACATTCCTGCTTGTACAGCCACAGCCGAACCTCCAGAACTTCCCCCTGGAACTCGGTTATTTCCTACTTCGTTTTTTACTACTCCAAAAGCAGAGTTTTCATTGGAAGACCCCATCGCAAACTCATCACAGTTTTGACGACCAATCACGATAGCATCTTCTTTCAAAAGCCTTTCTACAGCAGTTCCATCAAATTGAGAAACAAAGCCTTCTAGCATTTTTGAAGAAGCACTAAGTTTATGGTCTTTATGACACAATACATCTTTCAATCCTACAATCATTCCAGCTAATTTTCCAGCCGTACCATTTTGGATTTTTTCATCGACGAGTTTTGCCTGTGCTTTTGCCTCTTCGTCATAAACTTCTAAAAAAGCATTTAGAGAAGGGTTTTTTTCGTGAATGACTTTCAAATAATTTTCTACTAGTTCTGCACAAGTAGTTTTTTTGTCTTGAAGGGCTTTCTGAACAGAAGCGAAGGAATCTATATATGTTTTCAATCTAATTACGAATTATAAAATAATCAGCGAAGCTAATTACGAATGGTTCAATTATGAATTACGAATTTAATTCGTTTCTGACATTGTTTTTATAAAAAATCTGTCAGTAATTTTAACAAAAAACAAAAATACGAAAGAAAACTATAAGAATCTTGTCAATTCTATACTTTCTTTCGTATTCTATTTATTTTGTGTTTTGAACAGACTAGAAGTCTATTCTATATTTAAGCGTCTTTTTTAGCAATTTCTTCTTTTTTGCTTTCTGCTTCTATTGAGTTTTTCACTTCGCTAGTTGCATCTTTAAATTCACGGATTCCACGTCCAACTCCACGAGCCAGTTCGGGAATGCGTTTTGCGCCAAAGAAAACAAGGACAATAAGCATAATGAGAGCAATTTCCCAAGCTCCAAGTCCACCGATGAAAAGAAGTGTATTTAACATAGTTGATTTATTTTAAGAGTTCTGATAAACAGATTTGTTAGTGCAAAAGTACAGTATTTTTATTAGAAAAGTAAATTACTAGCTAAGTTGTTTTATTTTTTAGATGTTTTTGTATAAGACAAAATCTATGCTAATAGCTATTTTTATAAAACTGGCATCTCCCTATAATTTTCGTTACCTTTGAAATTTTGGCTTTCATCAAACAAAAGACAATTTTTTAATGGATTTACACTGGATAGACACTACGATTTTTATTATTTATTTTATTGCACTACTGGCGATTGGCTTTTATTTTTATCGCTCCAACAAATCAGATGAGGACTATTATGTTGGTGGGCGTGGACTTTCAGCAGGACATATCGGACTTTCTGTAGTAGCAACAGATGTAGGGGGAGGCTTTTCCATTGGCTTAGGAGGTTTGGGATTTTCTATCGGAATTGCAGGAAGTTGGATGCTTTTTACTGGACTTTTAGGGGCGTGGCTTAGTGCTGTTTATCTAATTCCAAAAGTCTATCCGATAGCACGAAAAAAGAAGTTGCTTAGTTTTCCACAAGCTGTTGAGCATTACTATACAAAAGATGTTGCACTTGCAGCAGGAATTATTTCTCTTATCGGGTATGTTGGTTTTTCTAGTAGTCAGATTTTGGCAGGGGCAAAACTTGCTTCAGCAACTTTTCCAACAGCTATCACGCTAGAACAAGCTGTTTGGGCAATGGGCGTAGTGGCTGTGCTTTATACTGTTTTTGGAGGAATAAAAGCTGTTATTTACACCGATACTGTACAATGGATAATACTTCTGACTGGACTTGTCGGAATTGGCTTACCAATGGGATATTTTTTTATTGGTGGAATAGAAGGAATACAGGCTGCACTTCCTTCAGAGATGCTTTCTTTAGGAAATATTACAGTTTCTCAAATCATAAATTGGTTTATCACGATTGTACCCATTTGGTTTGTCGGAATGACACTCTATCAGCGTATTTATTCTGCTAAAGATGAAAAAACGGCAATTCGTGCGTGGCGTATTGCTGGTGTTTTCGAATATCCTTTTATGGCTTTTATGGGTGTTTTGTTGGGTATGTTTGCTAAGGTAGCTTATTTTCAAGGTGCTTTTGCAGAGGCTGGTTTTTCAGTAGCAACAATGGATACAAATCCTTTAGACAATGAAATGGGATTGCCACTTCTTCTGAGAACAATGCTTCCAGTAGGTTTAATGGGACTTATGCTTTCAGCTTATTTTTCTGCCATTATGTCCACAGCTGATAGCTGTCTTATGGCTGCCTCTGGAAATCTGATGACAGATGTAATTGGTCGTTTCAAGAAAAAAATAGCAAGTAATTTAGTGCTTTCTCAAGTCTTGACATTTGTTATTGGGGCATTTGCAATTTTGCTTGCTCTAAAAATGCAAAATGTATTGGAACTGATGCTCTATTCGTATGCTTTTATGGTTTCTGGACTTTTTGTTCCTGTGGTAGCAATGCTTATTGTAAAAAATCCTAGTCCACTAGCTGCTCTAACAGCAATGATTGGAGGAGGAACAACAACACTTGTCTTGATACTTCTACAAAAAATGGATAATCTAAAACTACCCTTTGGATTAGATGCCAATTTATTCGGAATAAGTGTTTCTATTTTACTTTTTTTTATAATTCATTTTGCTGTTCCCAAAGGCGAAAGAGCCAAATAATAAACTTTGAAGAAATCATTTTTTTAGCTCAAATGGCAAAAAATATATTTCGATATCCTGTTCTCTAAACTATGATAGACTACAATTATTATTAGTATATTTGTGGTTTATTTTCAAAAGACAAAAGAAACCTTTTTACTTTTTATTGGCTTACTTATTAAAAACCAATTAGAGTAATTTTTAAAATATACCTTTGCTATGTTAGACAAATTAGAAGAAATAAAAAAACGTTTTCACGACGTACGTGAGGAAATGATGAATCCTGATGTGATGAGTGATATGCAAAATTATGCAGCCCTAAGCAAAGAATACAAAGACTTAGAAAAAATTGATAATAAATACGAAGAGTATAAAAAAATACTAGGAAATATTGAAGGCGCAAAGACTGTTTTGAAGGAAGAAAAAGACGAAGAATTTAGAGAGATGGCAAAACAGGAGTTGGAAGAATTAGAGCCACAAAAAGAAAAAGTGGAAAATGAAATAAAAACACTTCTCATTCCAAAAGACCCAGATGATGACAAAAATGCAATTCTTGAAATTCGTGCAGGAGCAGGAGGAGATGAAGCAGGTATTTTTGCTGGAGACTTGTACCGAATGTATCAACGATATGCAGAGGTTCAGAAATGGACGTGGGACATTATTTCATTTAGTGAAGCCACAGCAGGAGGTTATAAAGAAATTGTCATTTCTGTAACAGGTAGTGGAGCTTACGGGCAACTAAAATATGAATCTGGAGTGCATCGTGTGCAGCGTGTTCCAGATACGGAAAGTCAAGGGCGTGTACACACTTCGGCTGCCTCAGTAGCTGTTTTGCCAGAGACAGATGCCGTAGAGGTAAATTTGGATATGGGCGACATCAAAAAAGATACATTTAGAGCCTCTGGTGCAGGTGGGCAGCACGTAAACAAAACGGAATCAGCTATTCGTTTGACGCATATTCCTTCTGGTTTGGTTGTAGAATGTCAGGATGGACGTTCGCAGCTTCAAAACTATGACCAAGCCTTGAAAGTATTGAAAGCTCGTCTGTATGATATGGAACTTCAAAAGAAACAAAACGAAACATCAGAAGCTCGCCGTTCGATGGTAGGACGTGGCGACCGTTCAGACAAAATCAGAACGTATAACTATTCGCAAGGACGTGTTACTGACCATAGAATTAACTTTAGTGTTTTCAACTTACCTAATGTAATGGATGGAGATATTGGTTCTTTTATAGAAGAGCTAAAAATAGCTGAAAATGCAGAACGCTTGGCAGCAGCAGCAGGAACGGAAGAATAATTTTTAATGATAAATGATTAGTGATAAGTTCTAAAAAAAGGAATTTGAAATCAATCAAATTCCTTTTTTTATGTCTTTAATTAATGCCTTCTACCAGAGTAGGTCATTGCTTCACCCTTTCCAAAAGCATAGCTTACCCCAAAAGTGATAAAGCGTCCACGCATTCCAAAATTATACGTTTCGAATGTAGATTGATTAACAAAATTTTCTTGTATCCTAGAAGCAAAAACATCTCTTACTCCTAAGCTAGTAACTACTTTTCCTTTGCTGAATTTTTTACGTACGCCAATATCCATAAAAGCAAATCCACTTTGTTTGCCCTGTACAGTTTCAAATCCAGAGCGATAGTCTCCTGTTAATTCTAAATCAAAATCAGCAGGAAGTTTTATTTTTGTATCTAAACGAGCTGACCATCTGTCGCCTTTAAAATCAAAATTTTGGTTTTCAAAAACCCCTTCTCTATCAAAATAAACATAATTGAAATTTCCATTCAAGGTAAGCCATTTTACAGGACGGTATCTTCCATTAGTTTCAAAACCAATGACAGAGTTTGTACCAATATTTTCAGGCGTAGTAAAAGTAACATTGTCTTCAAAGGTAGAAACTCTCTCTACCACATCTGTTGTATATCTATGATACAAACTAGAACTCATAGAAGCCTTACCCAACTCATAAATACTGGTTATTTCATAAGAATCTGTAAACTCTGGCAGAAGGTTCGGATTTCCTGCACGAATATTAAAGTTGTTACGAATATTAAAAAATGGATTTAAGTCCCAAAGTCTTGGTCTGAAAATACGCCTAGAATAACCTGCCTGTAATGCAAAATTCTCTGAAACCGTATAAGAAGTATGTAGTGTTGGAAAAAGATTGGTGAAGTTTTGAGAGTTAGTTTCATCAGTCGTTACTAAAAGTGTTTGTAAATCTGTATTTTCTACACGCAAACCTGCTTTAATGCCCCAAATCTTGTTTTCAAAAGCTCCTGTGGCATATACACCCAACACATTCTGATTCCATTCAAAATCGTTGGTAAAGTCTAAGTTGGGAACGTATTCTCCATCTACAAAATCTTCTACCTCAAAATTA
This sequence comes from Bernardetia sp., assembly GCF_020630935.1. NCBI lineage: Bacteria > Pseudomonadati > Bacteroidota > Cytophagia > Cytophagales > Bernardetiaceae > Bernardetia > Bernardetia sp. Next base: position 31,224 of record NZ_JAHDIG010000044.1, on the reverse strand, counting down.
TTTCCTACACTATTCATCACGTATAAAGCTCCTGTTTCAAAAGTAAAATTTTCTGAAATTGGATTGGTATAATCAGCTTTAAATGTATAATCAGCACGCTGAAAAGTGGTGGCTGTGCGCTGATTACTATCTACGTTTTCCCCTTCTAAAGTTGTATCAATAAACTGTGAAGAAAGGTCTTTTCCAAAAAAACTTCCTAATGCGCTCATCTGAAAAGTGTGGTCTTCATTGTTTTTGAAAGTCTTTGTCCAATTAAATTCGTATTGCCATTTGGGATTGGTTGCTTCAGTAGTTTCATTTCTTCTCCATCTAGAGATAAGTTGGTTTTCTTCCAAAAAATTAAAATTGGTTTCAGAAGGTTGGTCTTCTATCTCGTAAGCAAAGTTTCCAGAGAGCGTAAAAACATTGTATTTGTTTAAGTGATAGTCTGTACCTAGCGTAATATTAAAAAAAGTTTCATTTCTAAATTCTTCGCCATCACTCAAAACAGTTTCTCTGTTGAGCAGATTCAAACTACGAGCTTCTGTCATTCTTGGTTGTGAACGATAGCCTACTCCAAATTGCGTAAAAAGATTAAATTTTTCTGTACGACGATTGATACTTCCTCCAATGCTATGATTGTCTGGAATACCTGTATTAGCAGAAATAGAACCGTTCCACCCTTTTTTCTCTTCTTTTTTAAGAATGATATTCAAAATTCCTGACGTCCCAGAGGCATCATATTTGGCAGAAGGATTTGTGATTACTTCAATGCTCTCAATCATATCTGCTGTAATTGTTCCCAAAGCATTTCCAGACTCATCAGCTAAAATAGAGGGTTTGCCATTAATAAGAATCTGAACGCCTCCACTTCCTCGCAACGTAATCTCTCCCTCAATACTGACATTGACAGAAGGAACATTATTTAAAACATCTAAAGCACTTGCTCCTGTTGTACTAAGGTCTTTTCCAACGTTAAAAACTCGTTTGTCTAGTTGAAACGTCGTCTTGGAAACCTCTCCTTCTACTACAATTTGTTCTAAAAGCTGGGTATCTGGAGATAGGGAAATTGTACCTACATCTACTTTTCCATTTGTAATGGTAAAATCTGTTAAGGTTTTGGTCTGATACCCCATAAAACTAATCACGATATAAAAATCTGTCTTTTGGGTAGAAATAGAAAACTTACCATTTTCATCTGATGTATTGCCTGTGATAAGTTCTTTTGTTGTGTTCTCGTAAAGAGCTACTGTTGCATAAGGTACTGGCTGAGAGGTTGATTGTTCTACAAGGTTGCCAAAAACTTCAATATTTGATTTTTGCTTTTGAGCGAATGTATTGGCTGAAAAATTAAAAAATAGGAATACAAAAAATAGTGGAAGTAAAAAGTATTTCATAGTTGGAAAGTTATAAAAGAAAAAATACACAAATACGTTAGTTCAACTTGTTATTTTAAATGCTTGTTTTGATTTTTGTTTTTTTTGTGAAAAATAGACTAAGGAACGTGAACTTGGGATTAAAAACTAATCTTACATGCTTCTCTATACACTATAAAAACTATTTTCGGTCTGCTCTAACAAGACTGACCTACTTTTAATCAAGGTCAGCCCAAAGGGCAGTACCGAAGATTAAGAATATCATAACTCATTGATAATCAATAAATATAATTCCAAGTTCACGTTAAGTAGTTGAATATCCAACAGTCTTACTCAATTTCTACCTCCAGTACAACGACAGGCTTCCAGTTTTCCTTAGGCTTGCTTTCTCTGTCATAATTCCCCCATTGGCTGTTAGCAATGTAGAGGAACTTATTTCCTACCAAAACGCCATTTGTTGGCTCTCCGAAATTTGGATTTTGTTGCTCCAAAATTTTCCCTTTCTTGACTTTTTTATTTTCCATATCTAACTCAAAGCTAGACACTCGCATTGGAACTGTTCCATTCTGAATAGTAATGAGTTTGTTTTTGTAGAGGTAAAGTCCGTCTGTGGTTTTGAAAGAAAACCCTTTAGGAGCTTCTAAGGCTGTTATTTCTCCTGTCTTTGTGTTGATTTGATAAATGGTAGAAGAATAGTCTGCTACAAATGCCCAGTTGCCATCTTCTGAAAAAGCAATACCTTGCAACGAACGCCATTTTGGATTTGTCCATTTTACATCTAGTTTTTTAGTTTCTTCATTCCAAACATAAATAATTGGGTTTTGACTGTCTGTACAATACATTTTCCCATCTTTACCTTGCTTTATTTCTCCCAAAACGTGGTCTAAAGAATCTGAAAGTTCGTATTCAAAGAGAATTGCATTCGTATTTCCATCCATACAAAAAATGGCTGCTTTTCCTTTGTTTTCCTCTTTGTAGAGCGATGATTTTTCTAGCTCGCTCATTACGCCCCATAATTTTTGAGTTTCTCTGATATAACACAAATTCATTACTGGCATTTTCATTTCTACGAAAGAAGAATCTTTCATTGTCTTAAAACCAACAGCAGGTTTGTTGATACAAGCAAAAGCAACTTTATCATTATTATGACTTTGAAAAAAAGCTATTCCTTCAATGTGTCTTGCAGGAAGAGATAGAAATGTTTTGCTGGTTTCTACTTTTTGATTTTGGGTTATCCAAAGTTTTTGAAGTTTTTTCAGTTGAGATTTTTTGAGTGAACTAATGAGTTCCTCATTATTCAAAATAGAAGTATCAGCATTGATGAGAGCTAATTTTTGAAGTGTTTTTTCGGTTTCTTTTGACTGCTTATTTAATGAATGTGATAAAGCCAAATAACGTAAAACAGTAGGATGATTTGGTCGCATCTCGTCCAAAATTTTGGCATAATAAAGCATTGAATCATACTTTTTCTGACTATATGAGTTTTGTAAGTCGTTGAAATAATCATTCAAAGTTTTTTGACTAAAGGCAGAGTTTGAGAGAAATAAAAAGAATAAACTGAGAAAAATGATTGATTTGTAAGTAAAGTTTGTTTTCATTGATTGAAGTATTTTGATAAGTTTAATTGCTGACCTTTTTCCTTCCTCCCAAAACTTTAGTTTTAGTTTTTTCTAAGGATTCAAAAAATGAAGTAGGCAAAATTTTTCTAACAGTCTCTACAAAATACGTCCAAAGTATGAGTTTCCAAAAGGCAAGATTTGTTTTTAGGCTTTTGTCGTGCTTATTTACAATTTCTTTAGATTCGAAGCGTACTTTTATCTTATTTTTACTGCTAAGTCCGTCGGCTTGAAAATTAGCAATGGGCTTTGGAAAATAATAAAACGAAATTCCTTTTTGGTAGAGTTCATAGACTTGCTCAAAATCAGAAGTGATATATTTTCCACTAAAAGGCTGTTTTTTAGCTAATTCTGTTTTGAGTAGCATACTCTGATGGCAAAATTTCATTCCCATCCAAGGTTTTTCTAAAGACTCTGCCTGTACAGTTTCAGCAAAGGTTTGATTGATAACTGTATAATCTCCATAAATAAGGTTTGGAAAATCTTTTTTCTTGTCAAACTTCTGATAGATTTCTAAAAAAATCGCTTCAATAATCGTATCTTTTGAAAATGTATCACCAGCATTCATGAAAAGAATATAATCGCCTTTTGCCAGCTTTATGGCTTTATTCATCGCATCATAAATACCATTATCTTTTTCGCTTATCCAAGTTGAAATATCGTTTTCGTATTTTTTGATAATCTCCAACGTATTATCAGTAGAATTTCCATCTATGACTAAATATTCTATGTTTGGGTAGGTCTGAGCAGCAACATTTTGAATTGTTTTTTCTAAGGCTTCGGCTGCATTGTAACAAACGGTAGCAACTGTTAGGGTAGTAAATTGTATTTTTTTCATAGTCTGAATCTTTCAACCGTCAACGAGGTTAAAAACCGTCGTTGAGAGTTTTTTGATACAATTTTAAATATTTTTCTCTCATCATTTCTACATTCCAATTTTGATTCACAAATAAAGAAGCTGTTTTTCCTTTTTCTCTGATTTGCTTTAAAGGCATTTCCAAGACCAAACTGATTTTTTCTAAAAGGTCATTCTGATTTCCATTTTCAAATAATATTCCCCTATCATCTGCTAGTTGCTCTTTTATTCCTCCAGCTGTTGAGCCAAGGATGAATACTCCTGCTGCCATTGCCTCCAAAACCAGTAAAGAAAAATTCTCTGCTCGTGAAGGAAATATTAAAATATCTACAGAATTGTAGAGTTCATTCATTTTCTGTCTGTCATAGATGGGTTTTAGATGGGTTATTTTATTTTTTGAACTTGCTAAAATGTTTTTTGAAAGTGGCTTTCCTACTACAAATAACTCAAAATTTATATCTCTTTCTTGAGTAAGTCTAGGTATTAGAGTTTCAAAAAGCTCTGCTCCTTTGTATGGATTGTCTGAATTGAAGAACAAAACTCGTTTAGTTTGCCAATCTCTTTGATTTAGATTTCTGAAAACTGTCGTATCAACGCCATTCTGTATGGTTTGAATAGAAATATTATGTTCTGTATTTGGATATACATAAGCATTTTCTAAACACTCTTTTAGCCAATTAGAAACAGGAACAAATACAAAACTATTTTTTTGTTTTCCTTTTAATGAATTTATTTGAGAATAGATTTCCTTTTTTTTCTCCAAATATTTTTGTCTTCTATCTATTACAGGATTTAATAAAGGATGGAAGGCTTTATAGGGTGTTTTGCCAATTCCTTTTTTGAAGCCTTCATTGTCAAAAGTATGTGCTTCTCCTCCTGTGATTGACCACATATCGTGTAATGTCCAAATAATTGGTTTTTGCTTAGCAATTTCTATTAAATCTTCTAAATCAAAAAAATCATAATGAATATTATGTAGATGTATAATATCTGATTGCTGATAAAATTCATTTTTTTGGAGATTTTGAAAAGTAAAATGAACTTTTTTTAAGACACTCCAGTCTGAAAAAAAAGTATGCTTCATAATTTTATAAAATCCTTTATCTATTTTTTCTAAACTATGAGAAAGTAAAGGACGGTACAATACTTCTACATTATTGGAGTCTGTTTTTTTTCTTTTGACTATTAGTTTAGCTTCAATAGTTTTATCAAAACTTTGATGTACAAAATCATAGGCAAATTGTTCTGCCCCACCTCCTTTATCATATGTATTAATATGAAGAACTTTCATGATTTGAATATATACTCTATGTAGCCAAATTTCTAATTGAATTCATACATTATTTTGTTCCTCTAAACAGTCTAAGTCTATTAATTATCTTTTGTGAGAGTGATAGTTTAAACTTTCTATAATAGACTTTCATTTGTTCTACCACCTGTTTATTCTCTATTATCGGCATAGGTTTTACTTCTATAGTATCAGCCAATTGGTTATGCCAAAAATAATTTGTTTTAGGACTATTTGCCCCTGAATTGTCTGAACCAATATTTTGGACAAGCGATTTTTTGGGATGCAAGCAAAGTCCATTTTGTAAGAATACTGAAGCATACCACTTTATTGCCCACGTTTTTATTTTGCCTGAAATATTGAGTTCTAACTGCTTAGAAAACTTATAGGTATTGTCTAAATCAAATTCATTCAATAGTTTTTTTGATTTTAGTTCAGAAAGTAAAAATTCTGTATCTGTATTTATTTTATCCCAAGAATCTTTCCATGTAGCCCATCCCCAACAAGAGGTAGAACGATAGAAAAAAGTGTGTTCGTTGTTTGGAATAGCCTTTTCCAAATTAGCAGGAAACATATATCCCGAAATATGCATTACTTTTTCTTCTTCTTTATAGAGTTCCAAACTCTCGTTCATAAACTTCAAAAAACCTTTTGAAGTTACAATATCATCTTCTAATACGATGACTTTACCATACTTTCTAATCACTTGATTTACTCCACTCAATATAGAATCAGCCAAACCCAAGTTTTGAGCTTGTTCGGTAATAATAATTTCTTCAAAATCATTTTTCCATTTTTCTGATTTTACAATTTTTCTAGTTTGTTCTATATTTTCTAACTGACTTTTGGAGGCATTTTTCTTTGCGCCATCACAATATATATATAAAGTAGAGTGCTTTGCCAAATCATTTTGAGCTAGAGCTGTGAGCGTTTTTTCTGTATGATCGGGTCTGTTATAAACGAAGAGAATTATGGGTGCAAGAGTCATTTCTTAGTTAAGGTTTACTTATTTCTTTATAGCTACAATATTTTGAAAGGCAAATATTTCATCATAAACAGGGTC
>NZ_JAHDIG010000044.1:0-24946 GCF_020630935.1 Bernardetia sp. | reverse complement strand
TTAGTTTTCCTTCACTTTCTCCACAGCCTACATTAAATGCCTCAAACTGTTTTTCTTTGGCACTTTGTACCAATCTTTGAAACGTTTTGGGATGAGGCTCAAAAGCATAAATGGTCGTGTTCGAATTTATGTTTTTTATATATGAACTATAATTACCAACATTTGCTCCAACATCAAAGACAACTAAGTTATGATTTGACTTTTGGTTTAATATGCTTCTTAAAAAATGCTCTTCTCCAGAGCGTTTTCTTGTATGTGAGTTGTGGATTCCTAAGCCACGCAATGCACAATGAAACAACAATTTATTCCACTTGTAAAATACCTTGTTGGCAAACAAAGCAGCATAGAAATTGGCAATTTTGTAAAGCATTATTTATTTTAAAATAGTACGAATCAGAATAATTAGATAGCGAAAAGGAGCAAGAACTCCCAAAACATGCATTTTAAGCAATGGAAATATTTGAGGTAAGAAAAAACTACACCCAAAAGATGCAATAGCATATGAAGCTACTGTTGCATACGCTGCACCTAGAAGCCCATATTGTGGTAACCAGTACCAATTCAATGCAAAATTAATAATTGCCCCTAAAGAAGTCTGTAAAAAATTAAAAATTTGTTTGTTTTCTGCTAACATCCAACGGCTGCCAGCCACTCCTGTTGCTACAAAAACACCTGCCCACACGTGAACAGAAAGTACTGAAACAGAGGGTGAAAATTCCTTTCCATAGGGTAAGACATCTATAATAATCCATTCGCTCAGAAAAGTAATAGGGAGTGCAATCGCAATAGAAGCCCATAAAAGAAAATCAAAAAATTGCTGCATTCGCTTTTTATACTTTTCAGGGTTGTTTTTTTGAAGTTCTACAATGGCAGGGAAGAGCGAGCCAGCAAAAACCACAGGCACAAAATACCACATTTCACTAATTCTTACGGCTGCTCCGTAATGACCACTTGCAGCATCACCTAAAAACTGTTTTATCATAATTTGGTCAATTCGCATATAGATAGAAACAGCAATTCCACTAAAAATCAAAGGTGTAGCATCTCTGAGCATCACTTTTGCAATAGCTGTATCCCATTTCCAATGTTTTATGTTTTCGCCTGTTTTGAAGTACATCAAAAAAAGCCCAATGGCAGTAAGAATTGTTTCTATCAAAAGGATGCTTCCAAAAAAAATAACAGAATATTCTTTCCAAATACCAAATAGTTTTAAGACTGCACTTATTAAAATAACGACAATCTGAACCTTTACGATAAAGTGAGAACGAACCTGTACTTGAAAGTGTGAAGTAACCAAATCACTCACATTAAAAAATAAATTGAGTGATAAAATAAAAATTAGCCAGCGTTCTGTTGTATCAGAAGGAAGAGCAAAAGGCAAAATTTCTTCAATAGAAGAAGGTGTAATAACTCCTATTATGTTTAGAAATAAAATAATGAAAATCGCAGCTACTACACGTAAATAAAAAGCAGAACCAAAATAAAAAAGATGATTTTCTTTGTCAGCCACAAGCTGCCGAGTCAGAATAGAAATGATTCCTAAGCTCGCTAAGGGAGTAACTAAAAAAACAAAACCAATCGCATATTCTAGTTTTCCATACTGTGCAGCACCTAAATAATTGGCGGTCAGAGGAAAAATCCAAATACCTGTAGCAAAACGAATTGCTTTTTCTACTAAAAGCCAAATGGTGTTTGAACCATATTTTTGAAGACCTTTCTTATCAAAGCCTAAAAATTTCGTTTTTTCATTAGACATGAGGTGTATATTAAGAGGGCATTTTATGATAAGCCTACAAAGGTATTACAAAATTACTCCAAATCCGAATTAGCAAACTATCATTTTAGCTCTATTTCTTACTTTCCATCATTTCACGTTGTCGCATCGGCATTGCATCAATATACACTAAAGAGTTTGTCTGTAGGTAGAATTTTGTTTTGTGCCTTAATTTCAGTTCCTTCAAGTTTTCCTACCGAAAATAAATCAGCAGTGGATTTGAGTGCTTTTCCCTACAAAAACAAAAACGATATCCTAGCAAAATTAGAATACAACTATCAGACGAAGAATAAGAAATAGTTTGTATGTTTTATGTAAATATTGATTGTCTGCATTTTATTTAGTAGGTTTAATTAAGAAAACAAACTGTCCTTGATTAAACATTCTTCTGTTCATTTATTTTTGCTTTACTTATTTATGCAAACCAAACGCTGGCTTTTCGAAAAACTTCCTTCAAATGAACAGATTAGATTTCTTTCTGAAAAAATAAATGTTAGTCAAGTACCTGCTACTTTGCTTCTTCAACGTGGCGTAACCGATTTTGAAAGTGCAAAAGCCTTTTTTCGTCCTTCACTTTCTCACTTACACTCTCCCTTCTTAATGAAAGGAATGGACACAGCCATAAACAGACTTAAAGAAGCCATACAGAATGAGGAAAAAATATTGGTCTATGGAGATTATGATGTAGATGGAATTACCTCAGTAGCTATTATTTATGGTTTTTTAAAAAAAATATATGGCAACCTTACCAATGAAAAGAATGTTCAAGCCTATATTCCCAACAGAAATACAGAAGGTTATGGAATTACAAAAGAAGGATTGGCATTTGCAAAAAGTGAAGATATTAGTCTTATTATTTGTTTAGATTGTGGCGTAAAGGCCAATGAACAAATTCAGCAAGCAAAAGACTGGGGAATAGATTTTATTGTTTGCGACCACCATTTGCCAGACGAAGAGCTACCTGCCAGCTTTGCTATGCTCAATCCCAAACAAAAAGGTTGTAATTATCCCTTCAAAGACCTTTCTGCTTGTGCCATTGGATACAAATTTTTGCAAGGATTCTGTTTTCGTACAGGAACTTCAGAACGAAATCTACATTATTATTTAGATTTGGTTTCGTTAAGTATTGCTGCTGATTTAGTTCCGATGCGAGGCGAAAATCGTATTTTGAGTTATTTTGGATTAGAAAAAATAAATATAGACCCACTTCCGGGAGTAAAAGCATTATTAAATCTGATAAAAGGATACGGACGCACTATTACAGTTCGTGATATTGTCTTTTCTGTTGCGCCTCGTTTGAACGCAGCAGGAAGAATTACAGATGCTTACGATTCGCTACATTTGCTTTTGGCATCCTCTGAAAAAGAAGCCAATCAGCTTGCCAGAACGCTCAATCAGAAAAATGATTTGCGCCGAGATATGGAACGCAAAATGATGATAGAAATAGATGAAATTCTCAAAAAATCTGTTCCTACACGCAAAACAAATGTTCTCTTCAACAAAAATTGGCATAAAGGACTGGTAGGAATTGCAGCAGCAAAATGTGTAGAAAAAACCTATCGCCCAACAGTAGTTTTAACTCATTCAGAATCTGAAAATGGAGATTTGGCTGTTGGTTCGGCACGTTCTATTTCAGATTTTGATATTTATAAGGCTGTGGAGAGTTGTTCAGATTTATTGACGCAATTTGGAGGACATAAGTTTGCTTCTGGAATGTCTATGCCTATTGAAAATGTAGAAAAATTTCAAGAGCGTTTTGAAGATGCTGTTACAGATACACTAGAAAAAGAGCAGCTCGTTCCTCCTGTGCGTGTGGATATGGAAATTGATTTATCACAGATTAATCAAAAAATGTTTGATATTATCAAACAAATGTCGCCTTTTGGTCCTCAGAATATGCGTCCTGTTTTTGTAGCTCGTAATGTAGAGCTTTTTTCTCCAAAAATTATAAAGGATTTACACTTAAAGTTACAAGTAAGGCAAGGAATATCTATTTTTTCGGCTATTTCATTTGGAAAAGCACATTTTTTCAATCAGATTTCAAATACTAGTCGATACGACATTGCTTTTCTGATTACAGAAAATACCTTCAGAAACAAACAATATCTTCAACTTGAAATTAGAGATATTATAAAACTATAAAATCAATGATGTTCTGAAAGTGAGCTAAAATAGATTCGATTTTGTCTTACCAAATTTAGAAATTCTTATTCCTACCTCAATTACTATCTTCTATCAAAGAATAGTTCGATTATATGTATATTTGCAGTATAGCAATTTTTTAAACTTATATTCTTACCAATAAAACGACACATTTCAAATGTCATTTCAACCCAATAACCCAGATTTAAAATCATTTATTGACGTTTCTAAAGACTCTGACTTTCCAATACAAAACTTACCTTATGGTATTTTCTCTACGCCAAATCAAGATGCTCGTGTAGGAGTTCGAATTGGCGATTTTGTATTAGACTTAGCAGGGCTTTCAGACGCAGAGCTTCTTAAAGATTTAGATTTTGACCACAGCGTTTTTTACGAAAGCGTTTTGAATCCTTTTATCGAACTAGGGCAGCAAAACTGGCGAGCTACTAGAGAAAAAACCTCTCAACTCTTGCAGAAAGGCTCTCCATTGGAAGATAAAAAAGATGAATTTCTTTTTCCTGTGGCAGATGTTACGATGCACTTACCTGTCAGAGTAGGTGATTATACAGACTTTTATTCTAGTATTGAGCATGCTACTAATTTAGGAAAACTATTCAGACCTAATGGAGAACCTCTTATGCCTAACTGGAAACATATTCCTGTGGGCTATCATGGTCGTGCTTCTTCGATTGTAGTTTCTGGTACAGAAATTCACCGACCTAAAGGACAAATTTTACCAAAAGATGCTGATAAGCCTATTTTTTCTCCTTGTAAGACTTTAGATTTTGAGTTGGAGATGGCTTTCATTGTCGGAAAATCTACAAATTTAGGAGAATCAGTTTCTATAAAAGAAGCTGAAAATCATATTTTTGGAATGGTGGTCTTCAATGATTGGTCAGCAAGAGATATTCAAAAGTGGGAGTATGTACCTCTAGGTCCTTTCTTGGGCAAAAGTTTTGCTTCTTCTATTTCTCCTTGGGTGGTTACACTTGATGCTTTAGAGCCATTTAGAGTAGAGAGTCCAAAGCAAGAACCTGAAGTTTTAGACTATCTGAAATATGAAGGAAAACATAACTTCGACATAAACTTAGAAGTAGATTTTATTCCTCAAAACGGAGAAGCAACAACAATCAGCCGTTCAAGTTTCAAATACTTGTATTGGAACATGGCACAGCAGCTGACACATCATACTGTAAATGGTTGTAACATCAATGTAGGAGACATGTGTGCTTCAGGGACAATTAGTGGAAAAGATGAAAACTCTTATGGTTCGCTTATTGAAATTACTCAAGGAGGTCAAAAAAATATTAATTTAAAAGGAGGTGAAATACGCAAATTTATTCAAGACAACGACACAATCGTGATGCGTGGCTTCTGTCAGAATGAAAATGTTAGAATCGGTTTTGGAGAAGTGAGTGGAAAGGTGCTTCCTGCAAAGTAATTTTGATAATCAAGAAAAATTAAATTGCACTTGTTATGACCTAAATAGAAAATAAGGTCAGTTTCGTAGAGCAGACTAAAAGTAATGCCTACCTAGTTTTTATACTAGATAGGCATTTTTTTATGCCTTTTGAAAATATTTTCTATACGAATTAAACCTTTGCTTTCTGTGTGTATCTAACCTTACGAATACAGCAAATAAGTATTCAACCATTACTCACTAAATTTATTTTAAATAACATTTTAATTTTAATCAAATATGAAAATCATTCAAAAAACAGCTATTTTCTTTACTTTATCTTTAGCATTATTTTTTGCTTTTTCTATAACTACTTATGCTCAAAGAGGAGAGGGCAAACATGGAAAACACCACGAAGAGCGATTAGAAAAAATGAAAGAAGAGCTTGACCTTTCAGATGCACAAGTGGAACAAATCAAAGCCCTACACGAAAAGAAGAGAGAGGAAATGAAAAAGTTACGAAGCGAAGCAAAAGAAGAAAATGAAGAACGCAGAGCCAAAATGAAAGCGCACCATAAGGAAATGAAAGCAGAGATAGACAAAATCCTAACTCCAGAACAGCGTAAAAAAGCCGAAGCACTTAGAGCAGAGCATAAAGACCCAGAAAAAAGAGCTGAAAAGCGTCTTGAAAAATTGAAATCTGAGCTTTCTCTGACTGATGCACAAGCCAGCAAAGTGAAATCTGCTTTGGTTACAAAAATGACCAAAATGCAGGCTTTAAAAGAAGCTGCAGGAGAAGAAAGAGTAAACAAAGACGAAAGAAAAGCTCTACACACTGCTTTTGAAAACGAATTAAAATCTATTCTTTCTGATGAGCAGTTCAAAAAATATGAAGAGATAAAAGCAGAGAAAAAGGGCAAGCATAAGCACAAAAAACACAAGAAGTAATTCTTGAAAGGAATAGCAATCTTCTGATATTTCTCTTAGTTAAAAACATCCCACTATTTCTGAATAGAGATAGTGGGATTTTTAATTTACTGCTTTGCTCCTCTTTTGGCTTGTCTTTTTTTGTTAATTCTAGTTATCCAACGAGGCAAGATTAAGAAACCAATGAAAAGATAAGGGTAATAATAAAACATTCGCCACAAAATACCGACAGCAGCACAAAACTCTTCTCTTAAATACTCTACGTAGAACAGACAGAAGACAGCCTCTGCCGTACCACTACTTCCAGGGGTTGGAGAAAGCAACATTACAATCCACATGGCTATTTGACGAGCAAATACAAATAAATGATCTACAGCTTCTAAAGGAGTAAAAGCTGAAATAAGGCAGTTGAGCATCAAATAACGAGCTATCCATATAAAAAAAGTAAGAAAAATAGCCTTTATCCATAACGAAAAACCACTACCACGTAATGTTACAGCAGCAATTATCATTTCATTTCCTGCCTGTGTTGCCTTACTTTGAAATCTTTTCAAAAAACCAAAAGAAGTTGCTTTCACTAAAAGCCATTTAAAACCACGAGGATTTATAAACAGTCCATAAACAAAGAATAAAGCATAAATGACAGTCAGACCATAACTTACATAAAATGCACCCTTTAAACCTTGCTGCTGTACAAACTCATTAAACATATTAGCAGAAATAACAGGGAAAACGGCAAAGTCAAAGGTATTAGAAACAAAAATAGCTAATGGTGCAAAGACGATAAAGAAAAAATTATCTAGCAGTGCTGTCATCATTACGTACGCCATTGATTTTCCAAAGGAAAGTCCTTCCTGATTGAGAATAAAGACTGCAACTGCTGTCCCACCCACCACAGAAGGCGTAACGGCAGAGGCAAATTCCCAAAGTAAAATAATATACAGACTAGATTTCCAAGAGAGTTCATTATCACTAATCATCTTGATACGCTGAACATAACCAGCATCTCTAGCCAAAAGCATAAGGAAAGCAGCAATAAACCAAATCCAATTAGAACGTTTTAAGGCATCAAAAAAAATGGTAAAGTCAATTTCTTTTGCAGCAAGATAAACTGTTATGCCAAGACCTATTAAAACAGGAATATAAATTTTATTGACATTAAGGGTCTTGAAAACTTCCTTTTCATCAGGCGTTTTTGCTGTTACGTTTTGTGTATTTTTGGGGTCTAGTGTAGAAGACATTGGTTTTTATTTCTATTTTTGGTTCACATTTTACGAAACCCTTTCTTAGTAAAAAATGACTTTTCCCTGTAAAGTGTTCTGAGAAAGAAGTATTAAAAGTACGCATAAATATAACACAAAAAAAACATCGTTTAAATATCGTTTTTGCACTAATTTTATGTAAATTCCCACTTTCTGAAAGAGCTAGATTTCTTCTGATTTAGTAAAAATACAATTCAGAATGTATAATATTAAATAAACTATTTATGCTCTAAACTCAAACAGACAATTAGAGTTCTAGTTTTAATAAAAAAACAATATACAAAACCTATAATCATACAAAATAAATAACACCAAACAATGAGTTATTACATCAAAATGGGGACTATTCCTCCCAAACGACATACTCAATTCAGACAAAAAGATGGTAGCCTGTATCATGAGCAACTTGTCAGTTCTCGTGGCTTTGATGGTATTTATACCCTTCTTTATCATATCAATGCACCTACACAGATAAAGAAAATGCTTGAGCCTATTCCTATGAAAACGGAATTGCTAACAGATTATCCTCTCCAACCTATGCACCTCAAAACGTCTCTTTCAGAGCGAACAGGAGGAGATTTTTTGGATGCTCGTGTTCCATTGCTTGCCAATAACGACTGTGCGCTCTCTATCTGTAATCCAAGTAAATATACAATGGACTACTTCTATAAAAATGGAGAAAACGATGAGGTAATTTATATGCACGATGGCAGTGGTTATCTGTATTGCCCACAAGGAAAACTAAGAGTAAAAAAAGGCGATTATGTAGTCATTCCTAGAACAACTGTTTATAAAATGGAATTTGATGAGAATCAGGTAGATGAAAATGGAAATAAAGTAGAGGTCAGAATGATGATTACAGAATCTCGTGCGCCTATCGAAACGGTAAATCGTTATCGAAACAGAATGGGGCAGCTTTTAGAACACTCTCCTTACTGTGAGCGTGATATTCATCCACCTCAAGAGCTTATTACAGAGACGGAAAAAAAGGAAACACTCATCAAGACAAAAAAAGGAAACTTTCTGCACCAACATCTCTATGATTTTTCTCCATTAGATGTTGTAGGATGGGATGGCTGTCTTTATCCTTATACACTTTCTATTTATGATTTTGAACCGATTACAGGACGTATTCATCAGCCACCTCCCGTACACCAAACATTTCAGTCAGAAGGAGGTTTTGTAATCTGTTCGTTTGTGCCTCGTTTGTTTGATTATCATCCAGATGCTATTCCTGCTCCTTACAATCATTCCAATATTGATTCGGATGAAGTACTTTTCTATGCAGAAGGCGATTTTATGAGTAGAAAAGGCATTGATAGAGGTTCTTTTACCATCCACCCTGGGGGAATTGTCCACGGTCCTCACCCTGGGACGTATGAGGCAAGTATTGGTAAAAAAGATACGCACGAATACGCTGTTATGGTGGATACTTTTAAGCCTCTCTACCTCACAAGACAAGCCTTAGATTACATAGATTCAGATTATGCGTATAGTTGGTTAGAATAAAAAGGTTTAGTCGTGAAGTAGTCTTACAGTTTTCAAGATACATTTATTTAACATCAGACTATCATTAGATGGTCTGATGTTTCTTTTTTAATGTTAATTTTCTTTCGGTCTGTTCTACGAGACTGAGCTTATTTTTTAACTTAGGTCAGCCCAGTAGGGCAGTACCGATAAAGTAAAACAAAGCATTTATAAAAAGTTTTGCAGCATTTTTCATAGAAAGCAACGTAGGGATAAAAACTCATTAACAAAATTTAAAATCTATGAAAAAAATTATACTTTCTTTACTTTTAATTTTATCATTTTCTTACGCTGCTTTGGGGCAGATTGTTGTAAAGGGGAGGATTATTGATAATAGTGGAGAACCTATTATTGGCTCAATGATAAAATTGGAAGATACTTTGAGAGGAACTTTTACAGATATAAATGGAAGATTTGAAATTGAAGTTGAGAACGAAAACTCAATACTAATTTTTGTACGACACGAAAGAGAACCGTTAAAATTAAAGGCTTCAGAAATCAATGGAGATATTTTTTTGTATAGCGAACTAAATAAACTAATATGTAGAGTGGTGGGAGTTCCTATACAACGTTATTTATTTGAGGTAAATTATTGGAGTGGAGTATTTTATAATCCCTATGGAATTAAGATATGTAAAAATTGGTATCTCAATAAAAAAAGAGATAATGAAAAATATATTTCATCAGAAATTGCCTACAGCACCAACTTTGAGGATAATCAAGATTTTTATGGAAAAGTAGGAACAGAAATATTTAAAAGACCTATCAATTACAGTTTTCAAAACACTATTTTTAATAAATCAGATACACAGAATAATATTCAAACACACCTTTTAGAAAGTGGAAGTGATATAAAGTTAGTAGTTCTTTTGTATGGAATCGGTCATCAAACTTTTCTTAAAGAAGGAGTAGAAAACAGCAGAGTAGAGAATTATGGTATTCAGTTAGGCTTATCAAAATATTTTCAAAAAATAAGTTTGTATTGCTCTGTTCGCTCTTTCTACTGGCAAAACTACTGGGCGTGGGAAGCAAATCTAAATAGAAAATTTTTTTACAGAAAACTGCGACTAAACACAGGCGTTTCCTATCGCCAGATAGCACAAGATTTTAAGGAAATCAATCTGACTTTGGGCTACATCTTCTAAATAAAATTTCAAAAACCTATGAAAAAAATTATACTTTCTTTACTTTTAATTTTATCATTTTCTTATTCTGCTTTGGGGCAGATTTTAGTGAAAGGAAAAGTCATTAATAAAAATGGAGCTTTACCTGGAGCTACTGTTCAAATTAAAGGAACAACAAAAGGAACACAAACTTATATTGATGGAAACTTTGAAATTGAGGTTGAGAATGAAGAAAATATTTTGGTATTTCGTTTCGTAGGTTATGAAACTAAAGAACTAAAGGTTTCAGAAGTAATCTCTCTCAAAGAAATAGCACTAGAAGAAGCAGAACTAACAGTTTGTTATGTTCCTTATCTCCCTTTAAAAGTAAATTACTGGAGTGGTCTTTTTTACAATCCTTATGGAGCTTCATTAAGCAAAATGAAGTATTTTAGCTTTCTTAATAGATACATAGATTTTGATATAGGCTACAGCACTAACTTCAAAAATAATTCAGATTTTTATGGAGAATTTGGAACACGCATTTTGACAAGGTTTATTTCGTACAAATTTCAACAAACTACTTTTGAAGATTCAGACATAGAAAATAGAATCCGAACGCATTTTTTAGAAAGTAGCAGTTCTTTGAAATTTATTAACCTTACTTATGGTGTTGGTCATCAATCTTTTAGAAAAAAAGGAATTGAAAATCATGAACTCCAAAACTATGGAATCAGTTTAGGCTTGCGAAAAAGTATAAAATACATTGGCAGCCTTTCAGCTAAATCCTTTTACTGGCAAGACTACTGGGCGTGGGAAGCAAATCTAAATAGAAGATTTTTTTACAGAAAACTGCGACTAAACACAGGCGTTTCCTATCGCCAGATAGCACAAGATTTTAAGGAAATCAATCTGACTTTGGGGTATATGTTTTAGGATAAAACAAAAAAAACTCTAATTTCATTATGCTATGACAAATGATTCATACCAAAAACCTATTTTTGAAGTTATATAGATTAGCATAGAAAATCTGAACTCACAAAACTTCGAAAATGAAATTTTACTCCTTTATACTGCCTTTAGTTGTATCAATAATTTTTCTTTCTGCCTGCACAAGCGAAGAAGATAGCTATATTCCAAAACCTTATGGCTATTTTAGAATAGAACTTCCAGAGCAAAGCTACCAAAAACTAGAAGGCGATTATCCTTACTCTTTTGAGCATTCTAAATATGCTAAAGTAGTAAAAAACACGAGCCAAAATGCAGAAGAAAACTGGATTACTTTAAAATATGAGCCGACAAGTGTAGCAGAAATTCATATCACGTATAAAGAAGTCAAAAATGACCCAAAACTTTTTATGGAATATGTAAATGATGCTCACAAGCTCACTTTCAACGAAATAAATACGGCTCGTTCGTCTGCCATTGATAAAGTCTTGGATTCCAAAAATGGAAATGGAATTGTCTTTACCATTTCAGAAGGAGAAGTTCCGACGGTTTTCAACTACTGGATTTCTGATACTACCACACACTTTTTTAGAGCAGCGATGTACGTTCCGACTTCCAATCAAAACGATTCGCTTGCGCCTATCTTGAAATACACTAAAGAAGACATGATGCACATGTTAGAGACGTTTGAGTGGAAATAAGAGATTTTTTAACTGGATGTAATATGCTAGATTTTTATTTTATACAAAATGACCAAACTAAACCCAATTATCCAAAAGATGTAGAGTTTGCAGGAAGTTTGGACTTTGATATTTTTGAAAGATTACAGAGAAAAGGTGTTATTTCTAATCATTATAATTATTATTCGGATTTTTACTGGAGCAGGGAAGTTATAGCTCAAATAATTGAAAAAACTAAGGATAGTAAAGACACAGATAAAGAACTACTGTTGCAAATAATCGAAAAAGCATATTCAAAAAAACAGGCTTTAGTCGCTTACTGTGATTAATTACAAGGATATTGAATGAATGTTTTTGAGTGAACTCTTGTTGTACTTCTGTCCAATTTATATCATCACTTTAATTTTTTTTTTCAATGAAATACAATTTACCTTGGCTCATTTCGGAATATGAAAAGCTACAAAAACAAGACAAAAACTTTGATTACCTCTTCTTTTGGGGACACCGACCGACAAAAGATGGAAGTTTAAGCAAGACTATTTTTAGTCAGTGGTGGCAGAAAGGTTTTTCTGTGGACGGAATAATCTACCCCACAGCAGAACATTTTATGATGGCTGGAAAAGCTCGTTTGTTTGAAGACGAGGAAATGTTAGAACAGATTTTGAAAGCCCAAACACCTGCCGAAGCCAAAAAATTAGGTAGAAAAGTAATAAACTTCGATGATACTCTTTGGCAAGAAAAACGTTCAGAAATTGTAGTAGAAGGAAATTATCATAAATTTTTAGATGCAGACTACAAGGCTTTTTTACTAGGAACAGGAAATAAAATTATTGTAGAAGCTAGTCCATCAGATAGAATTTGGGGAATTGGAATGAAACAAGATGCTCAAGGAATATGTAATCCAAAAAATTGGAAAGGACTCAATCTTTTGGGCTTTGCACTTATGGAAGTGCGAGAGAAATTGAGAAATGAAGGGTAGAATGCTATAAAAATGAGTGAGTTAAGGCTAAAAAATGTAGATTTGTATTTTATTGTTAGGGAAAAGCACACCTTTTCCATACAGGTAGTAGAACAGAATAACGTTTTATCCGAATATGAATCCTTACGTAAAGTTTAAGCCAGCAACTAGAAATCATTTTTTTTCTACACTCAAAAAGCGAGTAGATAATTATTTTATTGCTAACAACATCAGCAAAACAGCCGATACAAGTATGGTCATCAAAACGATTATACTTCTATCTGGCTATATTTTACCCTTCGTTTTTATCTTGATTTTCAACCCTTCATTTATCATTTCTACGCTTCTTTGGGCATTAATGGGTTTTAGTATTGCAGGAATAGGAATGAGTGTAATGCACGATGCCAACCACGGTTCGTATTCTAATTCGAAATGGGTCAATACAATTTTGGGAAATACGCTTACTTTAATTGGTGGTTCGGTAGATAACTGGAAAGTACAGCACAACTTGCTCCATCATACGTTTACAAACATTGTTCATGAAGATGATGATATTTCAGATAAGTTTGTTTTGCGTTTTTCTCCTCACACTAAGGTAAAATGGTTTCATAAATACCAATATATTTATGCATTCTTTTTCTACGGACTTCAAACGATTTACTGGGTTTTTGTAAAAGATTTTTTACAATTCCAACGCTATGTGATAAAAGGTGAAGCAAAATGGGTAACTTTTACAAAACTTCTGCTTTCCAAACTCATTTATATTTTTGTAATGCTAGTAATGCCAATAGTGTTTTTTAATGTTTCTATTTTAAATTTGATGATTGGCTTTTTTGTAATGCACTTTGTAGCAGGACTTATTCTGACTGTGATTTTTCAGTTAGCTCATACCGTTGAGGGAACTACACACCCACTCCCTAACGAAAAAAATGAAATTACAAACGATTGGGCAATTCATCAAATGAACACAACAGTAGATTTTGCGCCCAAAAATAAGTTGCTTTCGTGGTATATTGGAGGACTAAATTTTCAAGTAGAACATCATTTGTTTACCAAAATTTGTCATATTCATTATCCTGCTATTTCTAAAATTGTACAACAAACAGCTGCTGAGTTTGATGTTCCCTATCTAGTAAATGAAAAGTTTTCAGATGCTCTAATGGCACATGTAAATGCACTCAAAAGATTTGGCAAAGAAGAAAATCCAAAACTGACAGCTTAAAATCTATTGACAGTTCATACATTCTTCTACGGTGGTGGAGTGTGGTGTACGGTCAATTTTGCCCCACACTACACGTTCCCACACACGTTCGTGGAAATAATAGAGAGCTAATTTGGTAATTACTTCAAAAGTAGCAATCTGTGAAGCTGCAGAAGGTCTGCCTGTAAGAATGAATGCTACCATAAATGTATCTATCGTGCCAAAAACACGCCAACTGATTCCTTTTAAAAGACTTCTTCCATGAGAAATAAAACGATTATTGCTTTCTGAAATTCGATTCCAAACTCTTTCGTGTAAAAAATAAAGGAGTGTTTTGGTAAAGACTTCGCCTAAGCCTATTTTTATTGCATCTTCAAAATGTCCAGTGATAAGCCAAGAAAGTAAGATGGTATCTACTGTGGCAAATACTCGCCAACTAATTCCTTTCACGATGCTTCTATATATTGTCTCTTTCACGATTTTGTCGTTTTTAATGAATACCTTTGAGAAGCTAATTATAAAGCTAATCTCATCAAGTTTTTATAAAAATGGTACTAAATAAAATTATTTTGCAACCGAATTGTTTGACTATAAAAAAGTCCTACAAATTCTTAATAAAAGATAATAGTATTGCTATCAATACACTTTCATAACGTACATTCAGCCAGAGTGTTTCGTTTATACATTGTTTTATATATCATTTTAACGTGATTTGATAAATTCTTTTAAATTTTAATCAAAATTAGCTCATTGCTTAGTCAAACGATATAATTTTTCGTTTAGATAAATATAACACATTTATTTTCAATAAATTACATTAAAATTTACATACAATGGTTTTTTCAGTTTCTTTAGCTATTCTTGTAGTTACCATTATTATTAGTGTTATGGGTTTCAACAATCCAGAACTACAAGCCAAGCTATTACACAATCCTTTTTTAGTAAATAAGAGAAAAGAATATTATCGTTTGCTCTCTTCTGGCTTCATTCATAATGGTTTAGCACATTTAGGATTCAATATGCTGACATTTTTCTTTTTTGGGAAAGTGGTAGAGAACGTTTATACCGAATATTATGGTGATGTTGTTGGGGCATCCATATTTTTAGGATTGTATCTACTTTCTATTATTCTTTCAGACTTGCCTTCTTTTTTCAAATATAAAGATATGCCTGCATATAGCTCTCTAGGAGCTTCTGGAGGAGTTTCTGCGATTGTTTTTGCTTCTATTTTGTTTCAACCTACCAACGATTTATTTCTACTGATGATTCCTATTCCCATACCAGCTTTTATTTTGGGAGCTTTGTATGTGATTTATTCGTATTATCAGAGTAAAAACTCATCAGACAATATTAATCATTCGGCTCACTTGTACGGTGCTGTGGCTGGTTTTGTGATTAGTGCGATTTTGATTCCAAATGCTATTCCAAACTTTTTTGAGCAACTTTCACGCTTTCGCTTGCCTTTTTAGCAAATAAAAAAGTAATTTCGTTTAACATAAAAAGCAAAGTTTAGTTATTTGATTAAATTTTGCTTTTTTTAGTATGTCAATATGTAAGCAACCTATTTTTTAACCTTTATTTTTTCTTTATGAATGACAATCATTTACAATTCAGTAAACTTCCCTTTTCCATAAAAACGGCATTTTATATAATTGCCTTTCTAGTACTTTTTGTCTTTGCAGTTATTGAAGCTAGAGGCTTACTGATTCCTTTTACATATTCGGTACTGCTTTCCTTTATTTTGTATCCGATGTGTAAGTTTTTTGAAGACAGGGGAACACCTCGCATTGGTAGTATTTTACTTTGTTTTTTTATTGTAATTGCTGGTCTGTTTGGGCTATTTTATTTTTTTTCAACTCAAGTTGTCAGTATTGTAAGTGAGTTTGAAAATTTCAGAGGAAAACTGTTAAACCTCGTTCATCAAGGCATTGAGCAGTACAATAAGATTGTTCCCAACTCAAAGCTAGATGATGAGAGCTTACTCAATCAAGCTAAAAAATGGTTGTCTTCTTCAAGTAGTTCGTTACTTTCAGGAACACTAAATCAAACCAGTAACTTTTTCTCTGGTCTTATACTAATTCCTATTTATGTATTTCTTTTATTGCTTTACAGAACAGGCATAAGAAGAGTTTTATTACGTTTTGTGCATACAGAATATCGTGTAGCTTTTACGCATCTTTTGAGAGATGTACAACAAGTAGGACAAAAATATATTGGAGGCTTAGTAATCATTATTTTTTTAATTGGATTACTAGATAGTATTGCTCTTTGGATTATTGGTGTTGATTCTCCATTCTTTTTTGGCTTTTTAGCAGCTTGTCTTGCTATTATTCCCTATGTTGGAACAGGTGTAGGAGCACTTCTACCTGCTTTGTATGCAGTCATGAATCACTCTCCTAGTATGGCACTTTATGTTTTGATTGCCTTTTGGGCTGTTCAATTCATTGAAGGAAACTTTCTCACTCCAAAAATTATAGGAGGGGAAGTCAGTCTAAATCCATTAGCTGCTATTCTTTCTCTAATAACAGGTGGCTTTGTTTGGGGGCTTTCAGGAATGATTCTTTTTATTCCTTTAGCTGCTATACTCAAAATTATTTGTCAGAATTATAAAGAATTAGAACCCATTGCTGGACTGATGGGAGATGAAATTACTAGAAAAGATGAAATGATGAGGGGAAAGAATCATAAACCAAGAACACCATTTTGGAAAAAGTTATTTAAGTAAAAGAATTTTTAAGTGGTATATTTGTATAAATAACCAAAAACATATACATCAAGCACTTTGATTTATAATTTTTTAGCATCACTCAATAAAATATATCAGCATTGAAAGTTGTAGAACATTTAAACGCAAATAAAGGAAAAACTCTTTTTTCCTTCGAACTTATTCCACCTCTAAAAGGCGAGAGCATCCAATCTATCTTTGATGCCATGAACCCACTTATGGAGTTTAAGCCTCCTTTTGTTGATGTTACGTATCATAGAGAAGAATATGTCTATAAAATGCGTAAAGAAGGACTATTGGAACGAAAAGTAACACGCAAACGCCCTGGAACTGTCGGTATTTGTGCTGCTATTATGAACCGTTACCAAGTAGATGCTGTTCCTCATATTATCTGTGGAGGCTTTTCTAAAGAAGAGACTGAAAATGCACTTATAGATTTATCTTTTTTGGGTATTGAAAATGTGCTTGCATTGCGTGGCGATGCTGTAAAGTCGGAAGGAGCATTCATCCCAGAAAGAGACGGACATAACTATGCTGTTGATTTGATAGGACAAGTGGTAGATATGAACAAAGGAAATTATATTGATGAGGACTTACACCATCCTATTCCTACCAACTTTTGTATCGGAGTAGCTGGATACCCAGAAAAACACTTTGAAGCTCCAAATATGAACACAGATATGGCATATTTGAAGGCAAAAGTAGAAGCTGGGGCAGAATACATTGTTACTCAAATGTTTTTTGACAATTCAAAATATTTTGAGTTTGTAGAAAGATGTAAAGAGTTTGGTATCAATGTTCCAATTATTCCAGGATTGAAGCCATTTACTACAAAGAAGCAACTTAATGTTTTACCTCGTATTTTTCATATTGATATTCCAGATGATTTGGTAAGTGCTGTCTCTGCTTGTAAAGACAATAAGGCTGTGGTAGAAGTAGGTATTGAGTGGGCTGTTCAGCAATCTAAAGAATTGATGGAAAAGGGGGTTCCGTGTCTGCACTATTATACAATGGGACGCTCTGGAGCAACAGAAAAAATAGCTGCACAGTTATTTTAGTATAAAAAGGTAAAAACATCATTTTTCTGATAGTAGAAGCTGCTTCTCTACTATCTAAAAACAAGTAATGAGTTGTTTTTTATAAGGACTTTCACAAAGTTATTTCTTGACAAAATATTGTTTTGTTTCTTCATAGCATTGGGGTTGTAACCCTAATGCTATGAAGAAAACGTGTCTTTAACCAAACTGTATTTAGTTAGATTTTGCTTTTGCGAAAGTCTTATTTATATAAACTTATTATGGTTTTATATATGTAAACTAATTTGATAGAGTTATTTGAGAAATAAAAAAACATTTCATTTCCTAAGATTAATTTATAAATTGGCGAAATATTTATTAAAAATAATTTTAATACATGAAGTTATTTTTATAAAAATTCCTCTTTATATAATTTGTATCAACAACTTTAATCAAAACAATTTTTATGAACAACTTATCAGCTTTAAAAGGTGATACGACAAGCAATTTAGAATACCTACAAGCAATAATTTTGGCTTGTTTGGCAGGATTCGTCTTTATCTTAATACAGTATTTCTCTGAGAAAAGTGTAGCTTTCACTACTTTCTATACTGAGAAATCAAATCTAGCTACACAAGTAGAGCCTCAACCCAACCAGTTTTTTACTCAGAATTTTTTAGCCGTTAAAAACGATTCTACCTGTGACCCTATTAGCGATTCGCAGTTTCCAAAACTGATACCTTTTACAGGCTCACAGCCTACACTTCCTTCTTATTGGAAATGTACAGCTTTACTTCACCCTTTTAGTCCATTACAAAGCAATAGCACTCCTACTGACCAAGCCAGTCCTTTTTTTGAATTATGTATTGCTTCTGTTTCTTATGCAGAAGGAATTGGAATGAACGCATTATTAGTTGGTACTTCGGGTAGGAAATGGTGGTACAAAATTACTTCGTCTGAGACATTGGTTTCTACGGATGGTATCAATTATTCTCCAATGGATTTGGGGTGGAGTATTCCGACAACCAACTGGTTTGGAGACAAAAGTGCTGAAGCCGAATGCGCTGGTACAAGTTATATGAACTGGCTAGAAGCTCAACAAACAGATTGGTGGAAAATCCCAGTAGGAACTACCAAACCACCTCCAGCCACTTGGATGTGGTTTGACCACAAGACAAAATTACCTGTTCGCTTGATGTTTGGACAAGGTCCACTCAAGCCTACTTTGGGAAGTCCAGAGCAATTGGCATTGTTTCAAATGTTTTCTTTTATCCACTTTTCAACCTTTGAACCTCTCTCTAGTAGTTCTTTAGAAGAGCCTTTAACCACACCAGAAATTACAGGTTTTACATTTGGAAATCCAAACAATTATCAGCTTTTTTCATGGAATACCAATCTTGGAATGACAGCTTTCATGACTCCTGTAAATGAAGAATTTAATCCATTACCCACTAGAGTTTTATACAGATGGAAGTCGGATAGTGCGTACAAAGTAACCTCAGACCGAACTCAAAATACATGGATGAAATATACCTACAATCCTCAAAACTCATTTACTTCTCAGATAGCACTCTTGACAGGAAGAGCTCCAAAAGGAGTAACACCTCCTAGAAATAGTGGAACAGGTTTTCTAAGAAACTACCACGGTGATACTCTAACAAAAGCAATAGCTTTTAGTAATTTTCCTTTCGGACAACAACCTCCTGCGTGGGTACAGATTCCTGCAGTAGAAGGAAAAATTCACGCTACATTAGTCGATAATCCTGTACTTTCACCTAAACATACCGTAACAATTATATCTGCCTTATTTCCTCCTTCTGGAGATAATTACCCAAATTCGACATATTTATGGGCTTGGTATAGTCCACTTAATGCTTCTGGTTCAAAAAGTCGTCCGATTACATTTATGCAATCGCAATCTGGAGTGGGAATAGGAACAAGTTTAGCACTAGCAGATTATTTTGCCTATGAAGAATATAAAGAACCCATTGACCCTTGTAACTTTACGCCACCTCCTTTTATTAGCATATTGGCAGATAGAAAATGGCAAACGACAGGTGTAAAACTCAAACAAGGTATGCAAGCAAAAATTTCTTATGTTGGAGGACTTTGGACAGCTAATCCAAATGACAACGAAGGTGATTTGTATGGTGCTAATGGGAATCCAACTTATATTAATGCAGAAGAAGGTTATGCTATGCCAAATAAAAATAAAGGCGCTCTCATTGGAAAAGTAGGTGACCAAATCTTTTTTATAGGAGATGGTGCAAATACTCCAGTAGGAGCAAGTGGAACTTTATCTATTTGTATCAATGATGATTTGGATGCTTCTCAAGGAGCAGGTCTTAAAGACAATAAAGGTTTTATCAATGTAGAAGTAACAATAAATTCGGAAGAATAGCCTTTTTATAAAACTACTTAAAAAAGGGTTTGAGAAAAGTTCTCAAACCCTTTTTTATTTATAGAAAGTACAAAAAATTAAGCATTTTCAGTTTCTAAAACATCTTTGATAGTTTTTCCAATGTTTGCTGGAGATTCTACAACATGGATACCACATTCACGCATAATACGCATTTTGGCTGCTGCTGTATCGTCTGCACCACCAATGATTGCTCCTGCATGTCCCATACGCTTGCCTTTTGGTGCTGTTTGTCCTGCAATAAAACCAACGACTGGTTTTTTGTTACCTGTTTCTTTAATCCAACGAGCTGCATTAGCTTCTAAGTTTCCACCAATCTCACCAATCATAACGATAGCGTCTGTCTCATCATCATTCATCAGAAGTTCTACGGCTTCTTTTGTAGTTGTTCCAATGATTGGGTCTCCACCAATTCCGATAGCTGTTGAGATACCAAGACCTGCTTTTACTACTTGGTCAGCAGCCTCATACGTAAGTGTTCCAGACTTAGAAACAATACCCACTTTACCTTTTTTGAATACAAACCCTGGCATAATTCCTACCTTTGCCTCTTCTGGTGTGATTACTCCTGGGCAGTTAGGACCTATCAAACGACAGTTGCCTTTGTCTGCAACATACGCCTTTGCTTTGACCAGATCTTGTACAGGAATCCCCTCTGTAATGGCAATAATTACTTTTATACCAGCATCAGCAGCTTCCATAATAGCATCAGCAGCAAATGCAGGAGGAACAAAAATAATAGAAGTATCAGCCTTAGCACCTTCTACGGCATCAAGAACAGTATTGAAAACAGGTAAGCCCAAGTGAGTAGTACCACCTTTTCCTGGTGTTACTCCACCTACTACATTTGTTCCGTATTCAATCATTTGTTCAGCGTGGAAAGAACCTTCTTTTCCTGTAAAACCTTGAACAATAATTTTAGAATCTTTATTTACAAGTACGCTCATAGTCTGTATAATGAATTTTTGTGAGTGTAAAAAATGATATAAGCAAAAATACCTTTTATTTTGATAAAATAATAATCTATACAATAGAATTATTGAAAATATCAGTCTTAGCGAGCCTTAAAACAGAAAACCTAAATGGAGTAACAAATGAATTTATAGAACATATAATAACATCCTTTTTACATAATTCTAATACACTTTAAATGCAGTAAGTCATCAAAAATGTGATTTTAGCATATTTTCTACTTTGAAGGATTATCTTTTTTCTAATCTCAAAATATTTTTGCAATTTTGATGGGTTAAGAAAATAGATTTGCCAATAAAAATAGCGATATAGACCAGATGGCCAGACCTCCAAAATCTCCAAGTAAGAAGAAACTAACCAATACCACCACAACGAAACAAACGCCTTTGATGAAGCAATATAATCAAATCAAGGGCAAACATCCTGATGCGATGCTTCTATTTAGAGTAGGAGACTTCTATGAAACCTTTGGAGATGATGCTGTGAAAGCTGCCAAAATACTGGATATTACGCTTACCAAACGTGCTAATGGCGCTGCTTCTGAAATTGCGTTGGCTGGTTTCCCTCATCATGCTTTAGATAATTATTTACCTCGTTTGGTGCGTGCTGGACTACGTGTAGCTATATGCGACCAATTAGAAGACCCAAAGGCAGCTAAAGGAATCGTTAAACGTGGTGTTACCGAACTGGTTACCCCTGGGCTTGTCTTGGGAGATAACGTTTTGGAAAATAAGAAAAATAATTACTTGGCTTCTATTCATTTCTATAAAAACAAGAAATACGAAGCCGTTGGAGCAGCTTTTTTAGATCTTTCGACAGGAGAATTTTTGGTAGCCGAAGGAGAGTTTGCCTACATTGAACAGCTTTTAGAGCGTTTTGCACCTTCCGAAATTATTTATAGCAAGGCAAACAAAAAAGAATTTGAAAAATATGTAATTAATGGAGAAAATAATTTTTCAACGTTTTCCATCGAAGAGTGGATTTATTCACTGAATTACTCTTATGAAAAACTCACAAAACACTTTGGAACGAGTTCGCTCAAAGGTTTTGGCGTAGAATCTATGCACGCTGCCACCATCGCAGCAGGGGCTGTTTTGTATTACTTAGAAACCACCGAACATCACGAAAAAAACCATATCATTTCAATAAGCAGAGTAGAGCAAGACAAATACGTTTGGTTAGATTCTTTTACTACTCGTAATTTGGAACTGCTTGTGCCGATGCATGGAAATGGTTGTTCTTTGATTGAAGTTTTGGACAAAACGGTTACACCAATGGGGGCAAGGCTTCTTAGAAAATGGGTGGCGTTCCCTCTTAAAGATGCCAAACCAATTCAAAACCGACTTCGAAATGTAGCCATTTTGGTAGAAAAAGATGGTTTGCAAGGCGAAATTAGTTCCTATTTGAAGGAAGTAGGTGATTTGGAACGCTTGATTTCAAAAGTTGCCGTAGGAAGAATTAATCCGAAAGAACTTGTAAAACTTCGTACTTCACTGGCAGCTATTCCTATCATAAAAGATATTTTATTGAAAAGTAAAACCAACGAATTAGAAGCCATTGGTGAGAAAATTATTTTAAATAATGATATTCTTAAAAAGCTACAAGATGAGTTAGAAGATAACCCTCCATTAGCTGTTCAGCAAGGAACAACGATAAAAAAAGGGGTTCATAAAGAATTAGACGAACTTCGTGGTATTTCTACTTCAGCAAAGGATTTTTTAGAGAAATTACGTCAAAGAGAAATTGTCAAAACTCAAATTACATCGCTCAAAATAAATTTCAATAAGGTTTTTGGATATTATATTGAGGTCAGTAATGCACACAAAACAAAAATTCCAACAGACTGGATTCGTAAACAAACCCTTGTTAATGCAGAGCGTTATATCACACCAGAACTCAAAGAATGGGAAGAAAAAATCGTAACGGCAGAAGATAAAATTGCTAGTATTGAATATACTTTGTATCATAATTTAGTTTCAGAAGTTGCCAAATATGTAAAAGTCATTCAGCAAAATGCTAAATATTTGTCTATGCTTGATGCGCTTTGTAGCTTGGCAGAAGTGGCAACTCAAAATAATTATGCTCTGCCCGAAATTTCAGAAGATAATAGTTTAGAAATTAGAGAAGGAAGACATCCAGTTATTGAAAAACTCTTGCCTATTGGCGAACAATACGTTCCAAATGATATTGTAATGAACCCAGATAATGAGCAGATTTTCATCATTACAGGACCTAATATGGCAGGTAAATCAGCACTTTTACGACAAACAGCTCTGATTGTTCTGATGGCACAAATTGGAAGTTTTGTTCCTGCTAAAAGTGCCAAAATTGGCGTAGTAGATAAGGTTTTTACCAGAGTGGGAGCATCAGACAATATTGCTAAAGGGGAATCTACGTTTATGGTAGAAATGTCGGAAACGGCTAGTATTTTGAATAATTTGAGTGATAGAAGTCTTGTTTTGATGGATGAAATAGGACGAGGAACAAGCACCTACGATGGTATTTCGATTGCGTGGGCGATTGTAGAATATTTACATTCTTTACCTAATGCCAAACCCAAAACACTTTTTGCTACGCATTATCATGAGCTCAACGAGCTTAAAAATGAGTTTGATAGAATTAAAAACTACAACGTTTCGGTAAAAGAAGTAGGAGGGAAAATTATTTTCCTTCGTAAACTCAAAGAAGGGGGAAGCGAACACAGTTTTGGAATAAACGTTGCCTCACTTGCAGGAATGCCTAAAAAAGTAGTGTTGAGAGCTTCTGAAATGATGCATCATTTTGAAACAAATAAATTCAAAGAAAAAGATAAAGAAACTCTAAAGGCTGCTCCAAAAACTAATTTCTATCAAAACAGTCTCTTTGAAGAAAACAAAACTACTGACCCAGTCTTAGAAAAATTAAAAGACGAACTCTTAGCCTTAGACATCAATCGCCTTTCGCCAGTAGAAGCACTTTTAAAATTGAATGAGTTTAAGATTAGAGTGGGGAAGTAGTGATGAATGGTGAGTTGTAAATGATGAATGTACACCAGTCTTCTAGACTAAATAAAAGGTAGATTAATAAAATAATGGAAACAAGAGAAGGTTGTAAATACAGTTTTGAAGTCAGAGGGTACTGGGATTATTCAAAGTATCTTTTTATGTATGTTGGTGTTATCAGTTTTTTAATCTATACACATTATACTCTGATACAAAGAGGAGAGACTTCTAAATTTATCATGGTATTTGAAGTATTAATGACTGTTGGAGGACTTTTTTTAGCATTTTACCCTATCTTAGAAATAGAGTTATCGGAAGATTATTTTATTACAAAACTCATTTTTAATACCGTATCACGTATAAGTTATACTGAAATAGAAGAAATAAATATTTCGTATGGAGAAGACCTTGTTCTACGAGGACAGAAGTTTGATGAAGCTATTTGGATTCATAAAAAGGATAATAACGATATACTGATTGATATTCCACGTAAAAATATAGAACTAGAAAAACATTCAGACTTTTTAGATAGTCTCAATTTTTTAGCAACAAAAGTAACTACCACTATTCGCATTGCACCTATTTATAAACGTCATATTGATGAGAGTATAATTAAAGCAAAAATAGAATGGTCTGATACTCCTAAAGTTTATAAAAGAATAAATGAGAAATAAAGAAAATCCTCTTTTTTTGACGATTGAAAATAAATTTGCCTACTGGTTTTTTATTGTTCTAATGTTGCTGTTGATATTTTTTTTTAGCTTTTTAGTTTACAAGGATTGGGTAAAGGGAGATTATGATATTATTAGTTTTATTTTGGTTATAGGATTGATATATTTTCTGTACAAAATACTATCTATTAAGTAGTTAGTTTTCACAAAATTGTTATTTTGTATTTCTGATTAAAAATAG
>NZ_JAHDIG010000043.1 GCF_020630935.1 Bernardetia sp. | reverse complement strand
TTAAGAAATAAGTCGCCTTTGTTATGTATTAGTTTTTGGTCTGCTCTAACGAGACTGACCTAACTTAATGATGTTTTATAATCAGCTAATAGAAGTGCAATTATTTTTATTTTAAAGCCTTTCTCAAAGCTAAAGCATAGCCATAATGCACACCTTCGTGTGTGTTGTTGAAGTGAATAGCATCTTCAATATTTCTCAACGTATAATTATAGCTTGTTGGATATTCTGTAAAAGAATCAAACATTGTTTTGTTCTCTGAATAATCTTTTTCAAATTTATCAATCAAATCAAAGGCTAGTTTTTTGAGTTCATCTACTTCGTCTTGATTTGCATCAGTTTCTGGTTTTGTTCCCTTTCTGTATTTGTTTACTAGCTCATCACTAATGTACATTTTATTTCCAGAGAGTTTGTAAAAAAGAAGTTGCTGCGTAACGATAAGATGCCCAAAATTCCAAATTAGGTTATTAGAAAATCCTTTTGGAATGTAATTGAGTTGTTCTAATGAAAATTCATTGAGTAGGCTTAAAAAATTTTGGCGTGTGGTTTTTAAAAGAGAAAGAGATTGAGAAAGCATATTTTTTATGTTGGAGGGATAAGTCTTTAAAGGTTATTAGAAATTATAAAATAAGTTTTGCTAAGTTACAAAAAATCAAACCCTCTCCTCAATTAAAATAATCAAGAAGAGGTTTTGTAATTCAAACTACTATTATTTCTTCAAATGCTTGGCAAAGAAGCCCATCATTGCTTGGTAGAGTTCGATTCTGTTTTCTTCGTGTCCGAAACCGTGTCCCTCATTATATTTTACCATATAAGGAACATCAAATCCTTTATCTCTTAGGTTTTTTACGATTTGGTCAGATTCATCAATATTTACCCTTGGGTCATTCGCTCCTTGAACAACAAACAAAGGCTTTGTAATTTTATCTACATTTAGGGCAGGTGAAACAGCTTTCATAATCTCAATATCTTCTGGGTCATTTTCATCATACCATTGCTCATAGACTTGTCCTAAAAATGGCTTCCAATACGCAGGGAAAGATTTAAAGAACGTAAATAGATTGGAAACGCCTACGTAATCCACTCCACAAGTATATAAATCTGGTGTTTTGACCAAACTTCCCAATGTTGCCAAACCTCCATAACTTCCTCCATAGATAGCAATTTTATCTTCATCAATCATATCCAAAGACTTGACATACTCCACAGCATCCTCCAAATCGTCTAGCATTTTTCTTCCGATTTGATTGTTTCCTGCCAAATAAAATTCTTTTCCATATCCACCAGAACCTCTATAATTTACTTGAAGTGTTGCATAACCTCTACTTGCAAAAAGTTGTGTTTCTGGGTTGAAACCCCAATAATCTCTAGGACCGTAAGGACCTCCGTGAGGATTTACGATAAGTGGCACTTTTTCGCCCTTTTTCGCCTCATTTGGAATGGTAAGATAGCCATACATAATTAGTCCATCTCTTGTTTTGAACTTGATAGGACGCATCTCTGCCATATCTTCTGGGTTGAGCGAAGGCATTAGATTAAAGATTTCTTTGAAAGAATCTTTTTTAACGTCATACAAATAATATACGCCGTACAACTTATCACTTCCTACGTAGAGCAAATATTTATCTTCCTCATCTGTTGTACTTGTGATATTAAATTCTTTATCCCCAAACTGCTTAGTGAATTTTTCATGCAGTTTTTTGTAGGTTTTACTTACTGGAGTGATAGAAGATTTTTCTCCTGTGTAATAGAAGTAATCAATCTCATAATCTCTTTTGCGTGAACGGCTCATTCCACCTACATCAAATGTATCATTGCTATACACTTTATCAATGATTTTTTTCTCTTTGAAATCATAGAGGATAATTTCATCTGTATTGCTTTCTATATTTGAGCGTACAAAAGCATCATGAGGATTCTCTGTTGCGTAGTTGAAGTCAATGATAGAAAAATTATCTTTCCAAGTAGTCTTGATGATTTCCTCAAAGTCTTTTCCTTCTTCAACTTGATAGTAGAGGACATACTCTGTTCCGTTTTGCTGCTTTGTATAAGCTCTTAGTTTACCATCTTTATCAAAGTTGTAACCACTAATCGGATTTTGAGCATCTTTATTTTCAAATAATTTCTCTAATTCGCCATTAATGATATTGATTTTGTAAGGCTCAAAAATTTGAGGATTATCTTTATTCATTTGAATAATCATATAATCTTCTTGTTCCTTCAAAGGATTCAAAATTCCTACTTTTACTCCATCAAAAGGCGTAAGCTCTTTTTGATTTTTTCCATCAATATCTACAGCAAACAAATGGTAGTTTTCATCTCCACCTTTGTCCTGTACATAAATGATTCTGTTATCGTTTGCCCAGCCGTAACCTCTAATTAAATCTTCGCCTTCTTCAACAATACGTGTAATTTTATCTGTCTGAGTATTTTTGACATACACGTGTCTTTTGCCTTTATTATCTTTTTCTTGATAAGATAAATACAAACCATTTGGTGAGAATTTAAAAGAACTCTGTGCTGGCTTTTTGAAATAATCTTCAACAGAATACTTGTAGGTTTGAGTTTCTAGTGCTGCTAGTTTTTGCAGCTCTTCCTCTGACGAAACTAGCTTTGGATTACCTGGAATTGTTTTTTCAGTTTTTTCAAGAACAAGTGGAAGTTCCATTCCTCCTTGATAGAACGTACCTGTAACTTTTTCGTCTGCATAGTTTCCTACATACTTGATTCCACCTTTCTTAAACTCTATCGTCAGTTGATTGTCTTCAAGAGTCGTTTCATCCATAGGAATGTCAGTAGCTCCCTGTGATGGACTGTCCATAGTGCTACTTAAAGCTCCATCTTCGTTTTTAAGGTTAAAAATCAAGGGAAGTTCAGTGCCTTGTACTGTAATGTTACCTTTCCAAGAACCTGTTAGGTCTTGTGCTTTTAGTGTTTGAGTCATACAAAAAAGAATAATAAATACGCTTAACGCTTTTCTCATTAGTGTAGTTAATTTGATAAAAATTTAAAGGATTATAAAATAAAAATAGAACTGTTATAAGTTCTATTCTTATCTGTACCAAAGAGAATAAATTTCTCTAAAGCTATCTTGATTAGATATGCGACATTAGTAACATACCACTTACATAAATTACAAACCCTAATTTTTCTTTCAATTTTTTAACTAAACTAGAGGAAATAGATGATGACGTGCTTTTTGTCTTGTATTATGATGAAATTACTTGTCTTTGTTCAAAAAGTAGTAATTCAATGCCCATAATATACACATAGTAACATTCATATTTAAGAATATCATATCGAAATCTATTGTAGATTCAAAGATAAAAAACGCTATAAAACAGAATATAGGTAAATACAAAGGAAGAAAAAATATCATTCGTCTCTTGTATTTTTCATTAGCAATTTTTTTTCTCAAAAGAAAATAAGAACTGCTTCCTAAAATTAAATATAGAATATGAATAAGAAAGGTAGGTACTACTAAAAATATAAAATTGGCTTGTTTTGATTCTAAGCTATTTGAATCTTTAAATGCAAGTAAATTGCTTATTAGCAGACTAATTCCAACAGAAACAAAGTGTCCTGTAAAGATTTCTTTTCCCTTGTATTTTCTTACTTTCTGTTTCTTCATTTACTTCCCCTTCAAAATATTATGCCCTAGCTTATCTCTTTTTGTTGTGAGATATTTTTCATTGTGCGGGTTAGTTTTTATTTCGATAGCTACATTATCAACGATTTCTAAGCCGTAGCCAATCAATCCAACACGCTTTCTAGGATTGTTTGAGATGAGTTTGATTTTACTTACGCCTAAATCTCTCAAAATCTGCGCTCCTACTCCATAATCTCTAGCATCCATATTGAAACCTAATTTTTCATTAGCTTCTACGGTGTCATAACCTTGTTCTTGTAGTTTATAGGCTTTGAGCTTATTGATAAGTCCGATACCTCTTCCTTCTTGATTCATATACAAAACGATTCCCTTTCCTTCTTGCTCTACAAATTTCATCGCTTGCTGGAGCTGGTCGCCACAATCACAGCGCAACGAACCCAAAATATCACCTGTTACACAAGAAGAATGAACACGTACTAAAATTGGCTCATCTTTTTCCCACTCTCCTTTTACAAGAGCCATGTGATGGTCTCCTGTATCTTTTTGTGTATAGGCATGAAGCTGAAAATCTCCCCATTTAGTAGGCATTTTTACATCCACTTCTTTCTTTATCAAAGATTCGTTTGCAAGACGATACTGAATCAAGTCTTTAATAGTAATGAGTTTCATATCAAACTTATCTGCCACTTCTCTAAGTTTTGGAAGGCGAGCCATAGAACCATCATCGTCCATTACTTCTATCAATACTCCAACAGGCTTAAAACCAGCCATTCTTGACAAATCTACGGCAGCTTCGGTGTGTCCTGCACGGCGCAAAACGCCTCCTTCTCTTGCTTTGAGTGGATTGATATGCCCTGGTCTGCCAAAATCTTCTGGCTTCATTGTTGGGTCAGTGAGAGCTTTGATAGTTGCTGCACGGTCGTATGTAGAAACTCCTGTCGTACAGCCGTGTCCGAGTAAATCAACTGTTACTGTGAAAGCAGTTTGTTTGGGGTCAGTGTTTTTGCCTACCATTAAGTTTAGACCTATTTCATCGCAACGCTCTTGTGTAAGTGCCGTACAAAGTACACCACGAGCTTCTTTCAAGACAAAATTTACCATTTCTGGTGTAATACATTCAGCAGCACATATAAAGTCCCCCTCATTTTCTCTATCTTCATCATCTACTACAATGACAAATTTCCCAGCTTTGAGGTCGGCAATCGCTTCTTCGATAGTGTCTAATTTGATGTCTGAATAATTTGATGGCGTATTTTGATTTTTCATAGCAAGTTTTTAAAGAAGTGATGGTAGAAATTAGTAGTTGTCTTTGAAATAAACTATCCGAACCTAGATTTTTTTTCTTTTTTAAAAGAACGAATAATTTCCTTTTGACTTAATATAATACTCCAAACTCCTCCCAGCTTTTGACTTTCTGTGTCAAAATTTGGATAGGAATAAAGTATTTTTTCTTTACCGTGAAGAATTTGTAAATTTTCTTGATACAGAGTTGGGTCAGTAATGTTTTGATAGGCTTTAAAGATTTGTTTTTCCTTTTCGTATTCTGCTTCTGAAGCTGTCTTTCTGTACGCTATTTTTTCTATTAGTTCGGCTTGTGTACTGTCTAGCCCTATCAACTGGAAAAGTTCTTGTTGTTTTGAGGGATTATTTTCTAAAAATGAGATAATCTCTACTTTTTTTGATTCTATTTTCTTGTAAATTTCTTGTGCTTTTGGGGTAGCTTCCTCCAATATTTTTCCTTCGCTTACTTTAGTGATGGTTACGTTGTCTTTCAACTCATAAAATTCTTCTTTCGTAACGGCTCGTTGGTCTGTAAAAGCATCACAACTTTGTAGGAATAATAAAATGGCAAATAATGGGAGATAAGATTTCATAAATTCAATTACGATAACTAAATGTAATTTGATAAATAAAATGTAGAGATAAGCTCATTTGAAATTTACTGGTAACTGACTACCTGTTTAGCTCTACAAATTTCTCTACATCGTTAGATTTTCCAAGTACAATCAAAACATCTGACTGCTCAATGGCAATATCTTCTGTTGGTCTATTAATCAAATGTTCAGCAAATTGTTTGCGTCCGTCGTGATACTCTTCATACACTCGCTTGATAGTAATTAAATCTAGTGCATAATTATCTGAAAAACGAACTTGTCCTACTTTTTTGTTTACGATTCTTCGTGGTGCTTGAATTTCTACAATAGAATAATTGTCTGGCAAAGGCAAAAATGCCTTCATGTTCGGATTCAATAACTTTTCAGCCACTAACTTTCCTACCTCATCTTCTGGAGAAAGAATCTCTTTTACACCTAGTTTTTCCAAAATCAGACGCTGCTGGTCTGCCATCGCACGAGCAATAATACGCTTTACATTCAGTTCTAAAAGCTGAACAGTTGTGAGCAAAAGTCCTTCAATATTTTCTCCAATTGCTACCAAAACAGCATCCATATCAGCTACATTTTGAGAGCTAAGAGCTTTTATATCTGTTGCATCTAATGCCACAGCATACGCCACATCATCTTTTATAGATTCTACTCGCTCAATATCTCTATCAATGGCAAGCACTTCTGCACCTCTGGCAGCCAAATTTCGTGCTACTGCATAACCAAAATGTCCGAGTCCGATAACTGCAAATTTATCTGCCATTTAGTTGTTTTGATTTTTAACAAATGATAAAAAAAGTCTATGATGCTCTCTAAAAACTAAGACTTAGAATGAATGGGTAATTTCTTTTTCAAATGATTGATAACTACTTCTAGTGCAATATCGCAATTATGATTATTAGGAACAATAATATCTGTATTTTCTTTATAAGGACGAACATAACGCTCATAAGCAGGAGAAACATGCATCACATATCTATAAAGAACATCTTCTAAATCATAACCACGCTCTTTGTTGTCTCTCATGATGCGTCGTTTTATCTTTACTGGGTCAGTTGCTTCTACAAACAATTTCAAATCCAATAAATCAGAAATGGTCTTATGATAAAACACGAAAAGCCCTTCTACAATTATGATGGGCTTTGGTTCAAAGATTAACTGTTTAGGAACAACATTAGGGTTGTTGAACGTATATTCTTCCTTATGTATTGTTTTCCCTTCGCAAAGCGCTTTAATATCTGCACTAAATTGCTTGTGGTCAATAGATTGAGGCATATCAAAGTTAGATATTCCATTTTCATCTATTGGTTGTTCTTCCCTAGGACGATAATAATTATCTTGTGAAATTAAGCATATATCATTAGGATTAATGCTCTTCATTAGGCGACTTAAAAAGTAGGTTTTACCAGAACCACTGCCTCCAGTAATACCAACTAAATACGGTTTCTTCATAGCTTGCAAAGGTACAGATTTTTAAGATATTTGTAAAGATAGCACATACAGATATTAGAAAATAGAGCGACAAAAAATAATATTCTTTTTGTCTTTGCCTTATTATCTCTTTTACTTACTCGCATAATCTTCTAAGAGAGCCTGTAAATAACTTTTAGCATAAGGCAGCTGCTCTAATAGTTCTTCTTTTTTTACATTATTATCCTTCATTCTGACTTGTGAGGTACTTGTAGTTTCTGTATAGCGCAAAGAACCCTTTGGAGTAATCCAAGTCATTCCTTCATCGTAGCAGTAAAAAGCAAACTGTTTTGAAGATGGATTTAATAAATCTTTGCCCCATCTAAAATCAGTATTATCTATTTCTAATTGTTCTAAAAGTGTTGTGGCAATATCTGTCTGTGAGCCTATTGTAGAATTGCGCTTTGCTAAAAACTCCTCTGAAATAGCATTTCCATAAAAAAGTAATGGTATTCTATATTTTTCTGTTTGGCGAGTGTCTTTATAAAGCTTTGGCAAACGGTGTCCGTGGTCAGCTACAAAAATAAATAAGGTTTGTTCGTACCAAGTTTGTTTTTTTGCTTCTTCCATAAATTTATTTATACTCCAGTCGGCATAATAGGCAGCTTTTCTAAACAGATTCGCTTCTTTCTTATCTTTGTCAGTTTCTGTTTTGACTGCCTCATCGTATGGTGTTGAAATAGGCGTTTCGAAAGGTTCATGACAACTCAGTGTTAGTACAGTAGTAAAAAATGGAGGTTTTTGCTGATTTAAGTCTTGAATAACTTTTTCAAAAACAACATGGTCGTGTGCTCCCCACTTTGAATTTTTGTCTTTTTCTTCAAACTGATTTTGGTCTATAATCTCATCAAAACCTGCATGATGCCAGTAGGCTTTAAAATTTGCATATTCTGATTCTCCACCATAATATACAGAGGTAGAATATCCTTTATTTTTAAATACAGAAGGCAGAACAGGTAGTTTTTCAAATTTTTGAGGTTCTTTGATAATAGAAGAATTCATTTGGGCAGGATAACCACTCAAAACACCTACAACTCCTTTATCTGTTCGGTCAGCCGTAGAATAAATATTGTCAAACAAGAGTCCTTCTTGTGTCATCTTAGAAAAATGAGGAGCAATATCTTTTTCTCCTCCTAAAGTTTCGACAACATCAGAAGTATAACTCTCCAAAATAACTAATACTACATTTGGACGAGTATAACGCAATATTTTTTGTTGTTCTTTAGGGTTAGATGTATAAACTTTTTTAAGATTTTGTTCTACTTTCTCTTGTTCAAAATATTTAACTCCAGCTTGTTTTTTTGCTTTATTAGCTTTTAAAATACTAAACAATAAGTTCCAAGAAGTATTGGTAGCCAAGTGGTTCAAAGGAGTATGAACAGAATAATAGGCTGAACTTTGGTTGATAGGAGCTAGTCCTAAGCTACCACGAATAGCCAAAAATGTAAGGGCAGCAGCAAGCAGACTGACCAAGCCATAAAAAATAGGGTGGGTTATTTTTTTCTTGAAATTAAATGATACAAATTCTTTAGTGTTTTCTATTCCTATCTTAGTGATAAACTTATATAAAAAAATACCAAAACTAATGAGACTGATTTCTAGTAAAAAAGAAAGTATAAGTTGAGAAACTGTTATAGAAGCCATCATTTGAGTAGGATAGAACAAAAAAGATAAAGCATAAGCATTGAGTTTGTAGCCCCACTCGTGGTACAGCAATGTATCTGTAACACTAATGATTCCTATTAGGATGATAAAAAAATAATTTAATCTATTTATAAACTTAACAGAAAAGATATAACCAATTAATAAAAGGGTTGGAATCGCAATAAGATAACCAGCCGTTGATAAATCTAAATGAATAGCTTCCCAAAAGCCTTGTAATTGCTCTGAAAGTGGATATTCACTAAAAAATGAATAGTTATAGCTATAAAATACCACACGATGAAGAGCAAAGTAGAGTAACCAAAATATCCAAAGACGTAGCCAAAATAATAGACGATTGTTTTGTAGCATAACTAATTGTAAGACAAGTAAATAAGAATGTGTTTTGACTGCAAAAATACAAAATCTTAAATGTATTGTTAAAAAAATGTTACGCTAAGAATCGTTAAATGAATAAGTAATTTTACTCAAAAAAAGAAGACAATGCTTTTATTTTGAATATACTCCAAAAACAAAAACACTGTCTTGCAATAAATACATTTTACCAAAAATAAATTTTTATAAAAATTAGTCTTGACGGAATACAAAAACAGGAATTTCGGAATGGTTGGCTACATTTTCAGCAATACTTCCCATCATAAACCTAGAAAAACCTTTTCTTCCGTGTGTTCCTAGCATAATCATATCAGCCTTTTTTTCTTCTGCAAAAGTTAGGATGCCTTCTTCTTCAGTGTAATAATTAAAAATATTGGTTGTATAATCTTCTTTTTCCATCTCCAAATCTTTCACAAAATCATCAATTCTTTTTTGAGTAGTAGGAGATGCTTCAAAAGTGCTTGGTGTAACGATATTTAACATGTGTATCGTACTTCCATAGAGCGTTTTGAAAAGTGGAAAAAGCCTAGCCGCTTCTCCTCCCATTTCTGAAAAATCAGAAGCAAAAACTATATTTCTAGGATTAAATTCAGCCTCGTCATCCTTAATTACCAATACAGGACAACTTGCATTTCTGATAACCTTTTGTGTATTTGAACCAATAAAAACTTCACCCAAGCCAGACGCTCCACTAGACCCCATTACTATCAAATCTACATCTGTTTCTTCTACTACTTTATAAATTTGGCGATGCACTCTATCAAACACTACCTTTTCTACAAAAGTAATTTTTGGATATTTTTCTCTTGCCTCACGAAGTTGTCTTTTAGTTTCCTTCATTGTCAAAAGAATTAGAGGCATATCCTGTTCAGAACCTCCTTGATGGTCTCCAAAAGTATCTAAAGCTCGGCGATATTCAGGCTGTTGTGATTCAGGAACATCAATGATATGTAAAAGTGTAATTTTGCTATCAAATTGTGTTGCCACATCAACAGCAGCAGCTAAGGCAGCATTGGCACGAGGAGAAAAATCAATAGGAACGAGAATATTTTTGAAAGACATAAGTATGTATTTTTTTAGTGTAAATTTGAAAAAACTAAGATAGAAAATTTATCTGTTTGTTTAATTTATTTAACGTAAAATTAACCCTTTAGATACGCTGATTTGTATGATTCTTATCGTATTGCTTTATGATTTTTATTAGGTTTTTGTTAATACCTACCAAACTTCTTTTTACGTTTTTTTAGCCACCCTCGTCTTTCCCATTCTTTAATGACATTTTCAAAGGCATCAGAACTTTTAAAACACTCTAAATCTCGTGGAGAAGTTGTAGCAATTTTATTACAACCAAAACAGATTTTCATTGCGAAAAATGGGTTTCCATCTTTAAAAAAAATCACTATTTCTCTGAAAATGGGAAGACACATAACTTGTTCATACTCTTCACAATTTGTTTCAAAAAATAACGAAGTAAATCGTTTTATTTCACCAGAATCTATGATAGAATATTGTTTTTCGTAATGACTTACATATTCTTGATAATTGTTCAAATCAAATTCATAAGACATAATCAAATCATTTCGCCTTTCTTTGTACTCTTGAAATTCTAACCATTTTTGAGAGATTAGTTTGCTTTTTTTCTTTTTTGAAAGTCTTTTTTTAGGGGGATTAAAAACAAAATCATCATTGTCTAAAATTTCTAGTGTATCCGTAGAAAGCACAACAATAGAATCCACTTCTGATTGAGGAAGATAGTTTTCCCAAACAAAAACAGAATCTGATTGAGCAAAGGCTAAATTATTGAAAACTAGAAAAGCAAAGAGTAAAATGTATTTTTTCATAATAGCGTAAAAAAGAGTAGGTCAAAGGCATGCCTTTGACCTACAAGAAAATTAATGATTAACCAAATTACGTTATATATGAACAGCACGGTTTTCAGTAGCTGCTAGGCAGGCTTCTTTTACAGCTTCCATATATGTTG
Source organism: Bernardetia sp. (assembly GCF_020630935.1). Lineage (NCBI taxonomy): Bacteria > Pseudomonadati > Bacteroidota > Cytophagia > Cytophagales > Bernardetiaceae > Bernardetia > Bernardetia sp. Next base: position 29,770 of record NZ_JAHDIG010000043.1, on the reverse strand, counting down.
GGTGAGCATGGCTTTGTCTTGCAACATCTTCAGCTGATGCTCTAAATTCCATTGCCGTTACACCAGTCGCAATCATATCGGCTGCTCTTGCTCCAATGATATGCATTCCCAAAATTTCATCTGTTTTTTCGTCTGCCAAAACTTTTACTAAGCCGTCTGTGTCCATTGAAGCTCTTGCTCTACCAAGTGCCATAAATGGAAACGAACCTACTTTGTATTTTCTACCAGATTCTTTGAGCTGCTCCTCTGTGTAGCCCACACTCGCCACTTCTGGCCATGTATAAACTACCCCCGGAATTAGGAGATAATTGATATGAGGTTTTTGTCCTGCCATAAGTTCGGCAACCATTACACCTTCTTCTTCTGCTTTGTGTGCGAGCATTGCACCACGAACCACATCGCCAATTGCATAAACACCTTTTACGCTTGTTTCCAAATGGTCGTTTACTTCGATAGTTCCTCTTTTGTCTGTCTTGATACCAATATTTTCTAAACCTAAGCCTTCTGTATAAGGACTACGACCAACTGCCAACAAACAATAATCTGCTCTAAACTCTACTTCTTTACCTTTTTTATCAGTTGCTTTGATGACTACTTCATCGCCATCTTGTTTTGCTTCTTCTACTTTATGTTGTAAAAAGAATTTCATTTTGAGTGTTTTTTTACTCACTCTTTCTAATTCTTTCCCCATTGTGCTGTCCATTGAGCCCAAAATAGAAGGCATAAACTCCACTACAGAAACTTCTGTTCCCAAGCGAGCATATACAGAACCGAGTTCCATTCCGATAACGCCACCACCAATAACAATCATTTTCTTGGGAACTTCTTTAAGCTCTAAGGCTTCTGTTGAAGTAATGAAACGCTTTTTATCGTAAGGGAAGAATGGGAAAATAGTGGGCTTCGAACCTGTAGCGATAATTACCTTATCCGTTTCTATTTTGGTTTCTTTGCCGTCTTCTGCTGTGATTTTGATATTATTCTTATCAATAAAAGAACCTACTCCTTGATGTACATCAATTTTGTTTTTCTTCATCAAAAAAGAAACTCCATCACATGTTTTGCTTACTACATCACGCTTACGATTAATCATTTGCTCAAAATCTACTTTTGGTGCATTGATTTCAATTCCGTGTTCTTTGAAGTGTTTTTGTGCGTTGTGGTAATGTTCAGAAGAGTCTAAAAGAGCCTTTGAAGGAATACAGCCTACATTTAGGCACGTTCCACCAAGTGTACTATATTTTTCTATGATTGCAGTTTTGAGTCCTAACTGTGCTGCACGAATGGCTGCTACATAGCCACCCGGTCCCGAACCAATAACTGTTACGTCGTATTTCATCTATAAAAATGGATTAAAAATGAGTTTTGATTATCTGACTTTATACGTATGTAAAATTAATTGGTTTTTGTGAGTTATTCAAGTATTGACTCAATTACGAATTTATCAATTAAAAATTACGAATGAAAAGCCAACTTATTTCATTTCTTTTTTTTGAATAAATTTTAAGACCTAAAAGCGAGTAAAGCTAATGTAGTTATATAATTGTCGGTACTGACCTATCGGTCTGACCTTGGTTCTATTAGGTCAGTCTCGCTAGAGCAGACCTTAAACTATTCTTGTAAAATTTAAAACTCATTATTATAAGGTTTTTCTACTCCCAAAATTTCTAATAGAGAATCATTTTCTATATCAACTCTTCCCACTTTTTTTTCTCCTAAATACACCCAAAACTCTCTTGGTCTTTTTGAATCTTGATATAAATTTAGAATAGTTGTATCTAAATGAGAAATGATACTTACTGTTCTTTTGTTTGTTGTTGAAGAGTGATGATAAGCTATTTTTCTAAGCGTTTGCATACCACTTATAAATAGTAATTTAGAAGGTTTGTCTAGTTTCTTTTCATTTATCAGTATAATTATGTCTTGTGCTTGCAACTTATTTAACGTGAACTCGGAATTATATTTATTGATTATCAATGAGTTATGATATTCTTTTAAACTTCGGTACTGCCCTTTGGGCTGACCTTAATTAAAAATAGGTCAGCCTCGTTAGAGCAGACCGAAAATAGTTTCTGTAGTGTATAGAGAAGCATTTAAGATTGGTTTTTAATCCCGAGTTCACATTATTTACTATATCATTTCTAAGCTTTTTCTTAATATAATCGTGTACTTTTTCTGATAAAAAAGAGTATCCAAAAAATATTAATGCGAAGGCAAATGCGACTATTTTATTTCTATTCATAACTATACTAAGTTGTCTACAATTCCATCCAAAATCTTTTCAAACTCGTCGTATTGGTTTATCTTAGTTATGTGGGAGTAATGTTCTGTTTCTGTTTTGATTTCTATGATTAGCCTGTTTATTTCTCTATGACATTTTGTTTTCAGTTTGATAAAATCTTTATCGTCTTCTAATAATGTGTTGTTAGACTCTATGTCTGTAATTCCTTGTAATACCCCCTTAGCCATCATAACTTTACTAAAGCCAAATATTATTGTCTCCTCAGAACTACGTCCTTTTCCCCAATTTTTTGTCAGAAGTACGTCATAATGAGAAAAACTAATGTAAAACACTTTATCACAGCCTTTAGACTTTAACCACTTTATAGTTGGTTCAATGTGATGGTTTCTTTCATTCTTTTCAGCTATTTCCAAAGCCTTTTCCCAAGATTCTTTTTTAGAGGTATAAAACATAGCTCTTAATTTAAAGACGATGCTGCTTTGGTTTCTTTCTCAAATTCTTTTTCAGCAGGAATATTGGCTAGTCCTATCATAAAGAGAATTTCTTTGTTTACTTCTAAACGAGTAACATTTGCCAAAATGGAAATTTGTTTTTTACTTCTTGTAGTTGCTGAATAGACGTGATACATCACTTTTTCGCTATCTCTTTTGGCGTGCTTGTTTAGTCCACGCAAATCTGGAACAAACTTGCTAATTGGGTTTCCTAATAGTTCTTCCTTGCTAAACTCTAAAAGCTGTGTAAAAGAATAATTGATTCTCAATATTCTACCAGAAGGATCGACGAAAGCAAAGGCTTGATTATTATTTTCAAAAATATAGTCTTTTTCATCTACCTGCGATTTAATTTCTATAAGTTGTCTTTCTAGCTCCTCACGAGTAGCCATAAGTTCCTCTGTATTCTGACGAAGCTCTTCTTCTTGTGCGCTCATCTGTTGTGCTGAATATTTACTCTTTTCTAGCAAATTTTTCATTTTTTCAGCATTTGCCACACTAGAAATAGAAGCTGCCAATATTTCTGCTGTTCGCTCTACTAACTTTATCTCTACTTCTGTCAATACTTGGAAAGATGCAATTTCCAACACACCCAATACTTTTTCTTGTGCTGCCAATGGCACAACCAACACACAATTTGGTTTTGCATCTCCCAAACCAGCACTAATTTGAGCATAATCTTTTGGAATATCTGTCATAAAAACTCTCTCTGCATCTTGAAAAACTTCTCCCAAAATACCTTCATCGCTTCTAACTTCTTTTTCTATGAACTTTTTACGTCCGTAAGCATAAGCAGACTGCAATACTAATTTTTGACCTTGTTCTGTGGGAAGAAAAATAGCACCTTGTTGAGCATTGACGTATTTTACTAAATTGGTAAGCAACTCATCGCAAAGCACTTGCATATTTTCTGTATGCTTACGAATTACATTTCCCATTTCAACTACTCCTTGATTTTGCCAACTTCTTTCTTGCTCTGTCTTGGCAACTTCCTTCAGACTGATTTTCATTTTATGAAGAGCTTCTCCCAGTTCTGAATCTTCTGGAAAACTATCTATATTTTTTTCAAAATTTCTTTTTCCTACTTCTTGTGCAAAATCTTTTACTTCATCCAATCCTTGCGAAAGCTGACGCAAACAAGCAAGTGTGCCTCCAAACTCATTGGGTGGAATAACAATAGTATCTGGAATCTTTCCTTGAGAAAGAGCTTGTGTGGGTTTGTATATAGATTTTAGTCCATCAACTACTTTACGTAAAGCTCGCCTTCCTAGAAAATATGTTGTTAGCATGATTCCGATAAAGATAGGAATAGCAAAGACATTATTTCTAATAATCTTCTTGTTTAATATTTCTCTAGCTTCAATTTCTTTGTTTTTTTCGTCCAGTATAAAAGCTCCAACAGCTTTGTTGAGTCGTAGCACTAAGCCTATCATGTCCAAACGAAGATAATTTTTTAAAGGGTCTCCTTTTTCAGAAAATTTTCTCAAATGGTCATATTTTTCATTCAGCTCGTTCATAATTGGTTTTATTTCCAAAACAGCTTCAATTTCTCCCTTTGAAAGCGTCTGAACTGAGTCAAAATTAACCTTTGTTTTGTCATAGAAAATATCAATAGCAGTTCGGTAATACATCTCTTCAGCATGAGCAGCAGTGTCGTATTGGGCATACAACTGTAAGAGCATAAACGAATGATTGAGCGAGTTACGAAGTTCACTGGCATGAAACTTCATACTTCTCATTTTATACAAATCTTCGTGTTCTTTAAAAAGAGAATTGCCTCTCCATATTACTAGAGCAAGCGTAAGCCCTATCATTATTATCACTAAAATATATGAAAATTGAAGTGTTCCTGTAAGAGAAGTTAGAGAAAAACGTTTTTGCATTGGGAAAATAAATCCTAAAAATAGTTTTGTTAAAATATACTACAATATACAATATAAATTTAGATTTTGACAATAGATTTAGTTTTAGGTAATCAGGAAGTAAAAAGGGAAAAGAAAACTCTCTTCCCCATTTAAAAACGTTATACTAATTTATTTTCTAAGATAGTTTTGGAGCTTTATATCCACCAAAAATATTTTCTAAATATTTCCCAACAGCAAAACAAATATCTTCTCTAAACATATTTGCTGTAATCTGAACTCCAATTGGCAAACCTTCTTTTGATGTTCCACAGCGAACTACTAAAGTAGGCAAACCAGAAAGATTATGAATTTGTGTATATGCAAAATCACTTATTCTATCGTAGGTTGTTCCGTGTAGAGGTGCAGCACTCTTCGTAACAGGAGAAATAATGACATCAGCATTTTGAAAAACTCCACCCAGTTGTTTGGTAATAATATCCCATTGCATAAGTGCCATTTGGTAGTCGTTCAAAGAAACAATATTTTCTGGCTTGTCCATCTCTTCAAAAAGTTTTTGTAAAATAATTCCATACTCTTTTGTATTAAAGAACTGTTCCAAAGCAAACTTTGTAGGCATACTTCCTCCACCTCCAGAAAAAAGAGTAAACCAAGTAGAAAAAGCCTTTTCTAAAAATATAGGATTTATTTCTTCCACACCTTGTGTATCTTTTCGAAGTGTAGCAATTACATTTTCGATTGTTTTTGAAGTATCTGAATCAATTTCAGGAATTCCTTCATAGCCTGTATAATAAGCTACTTTTAAGTTTTTTACATCTATTTTTTTACTAGATGCTAACGGATAACTGATAGAACGAGGGTCTTGTCCGTCATTTCCAATAATCTGATGATAAGCCAATTCTACATCATCTACATAACGAGCCATAGGGGATGCATACGCTAAAAAACTAATCATTCCATTGGTTTCGGGCAAAATACCTGTTAGGGGGACACGCCCACGAGTAGGTTTTATCCCTACAATACCTGCATAATGAGAAGGAACACGAATACTTCCACCTGCATCTGTGCCAATTCCTAAAGGCGAACCTTGCGCTGCAATCAGAGCTGACTCTCCTCCACTACTTCCCCCAGAAGTACGATTTATATCATAAGGGTTGTTTGTCCTTCCATAAATCAGATTGTCTGTCTCGTAAGCTCCTCCAAACTCTGCCATGTTACTAGCTCCTAGAATAACTGCTCCAGCATCTTCCAGACGCTGTGCAATGGTAGAGTTTTGTTGGTTTATATTTCCTGCTAAACCTTTCAAACCAAATGTAGAAATACCTCCTTTTACCTGTACGTGGTCTTTTAAAGTTACTGGCAGTCCTAAAAGAGGATGATTTTTATACTCTTTTTTGTTTTTATCTAGTTCTTTTGCTCTTTCTTTAGCCTGTTCGTATAAAGGAGCAGCCATCGCATTGAGCTCTGGGTTTATTTTTTCTACTTGAGAAATATGAGATTCTACCACTTCTGAAATAGTAAATTCATTTTTCTTGATACCTTCTATAATTTCATTCGCAGATAGTTCTGTCATGCTTATTGTCTTCATGATTTGAAATAGGATTTTATTATTTTTTTGTCAAAAAATAAATCTATAAAATTCCTATCTATTTACAAACTATCAAGTAGTTTATTTCAAAATAAATCCTTTTTTCACATAAAATCACTAATAATTTTATTCATACAAGTATCATTATAAATAGATTTTACAAATTAAATTTATAAAAATTTGTACTATAAAAAGTTTTTTGTATCTTTATTTAAGTCGTTATGTTTTGGGTATTATTGTGTTATTTTATCAAATTCATTTGAAATTGTAGCTTTTCCTGTTCAATCATCAAAACAACTCTCCTTATGGCAACTATTTTGGAAAAATCAGAGCTCCTACAAAGAATAAAACAAGATTTAGAGCAAACCAATGTAGATATTAGCAATCTAAAGCGCAGTATTGAAAAAGGTAAACTAGCAGAGTTTGAAAAGATTATGCCTCCCACAGATGATGTAAACGTTAGGGTAGCACAGATGTACCGTGTTTTGTCTTTTTATGGAAACAATGGAAATGAAAAGCCTATTTGGAACGAATTAAGGAACTGTTTTACTCCTTCTGCTACCATAATAAACAATACTTTTGGAGAACCTATCCGTTTGTCGGTCGATAGATTTATTAGTTTGTTTCGCTCACAAATTCAACAAAACAATTTTCCCCCTTTTTATATACGTGAACTTAATTATAATGTAGAACAGTTTGGAAATATAGCCCAGCGTTATGGAGGATTTGAAATTTGTTATTACGATAAAAACATAGAAAATAAGAAAGGAATGGCTAGTATTCAACTTTTATTTATTAAGGAAGACTGGAAAATTAGTTCTATGATTTGGCAAGAAGAAACAAGAGATTTTAAAATTCCTTCTCGTTTTGCTCTATAAAATACTGTTTAGTTTTTTTATTTATTAAAATTTTCAGAGGACACTTTATATACAGATTCTAATACTTTGTTTGATGGGTAGTAGTTTGTGATTTTAGGCATTTCTTCCAAACTCTCAAAATCAATCGAAGTACCATCTTCTAATACTATTTTATCTATATAGTCCCACTTCCCAAAGTCAATAAAGACAGTTATTTTCCATCCGTTATTGACATAATAATCTACGTTTCCCGAATACCTGTTTTTAGGTACATTTAAAAAATATAGACTACCATTTTCTATTTGGCTCAGAACCTCATAAATAATATCTTGCATTGCTATTTGATTTTGCAGTAAACTTTTTCTTCAATTTGAAGAAGTTATCTAAGTTAAATATTTTGAGCAATTATTTAAAAACTATTCTTCTATCTTGAAATGAGAGAAATAAAACAGTTAAAGTTATTATATAAGAGCTAAAAACCAAGGTCAGACCAATAGGTCAGTACCGACAATCGTAAAACTACATTAGCTTCGCTCGCTTTTAGGCATCAAACAACCTTAGCTAATAAATTTAGCTTTTTGCTATTTTATTTTTAAATTGCAGGAAGAAAATCATGAATCTGATTGTTTAAAATTTGTTCATTTTTTTCCTAAAACATAATGATTCTTAACAATGTAAAATTCAAATTTGTCCTTGCAAATACGCTGATTATTTTTAATGACTACGAAAAGCAGAGTTAGAAGTAATCTAAATCGAAAATCAAAATTTTTTTCGTCTCACGTAACATTTTGGTAAAGATTAAGTAATACCTAAATCTACACGAACCCTCTAATACTATCATAAACAGCGATTTTTGCTTAAAAACGGTTACATTGCTTTTCAAAGAATGGCGTATTCTCCTATCAAAAACCGATTTTTTTTCTCAATTATTTTCACCAATTTTGTTATCACAATCCACATACCTGGACACATATATACTATTCCTCTCTACTTTTTTAGAGAATACTTGAATTGCTAAAAAAATCATCAATTCTGCTATTTTTTAGAAAAAATGGAAAAACGAGGGTAGTTTTTGCGCCCCCAATTTTTAATAAATTGATTAAATTTTTAGGATTTTGTTTATCTCTAAAAATTTAATTTTTGACAAAGTTGGGTTAAAGAATTTTTGTCTTTATTATCAAATAAAACAAAAATATAGTAGTCGTCTTATCTAGCATTATAGCTACAAATTAGGTTTTGTGGTTAGCTATGATAAAACACAGGAAAAAATAAAGACAGTTTAATGACATATTTGAAAATAAAATAAATGAGGTTTTGAGACTGACAACTTCAAAAAAACTCAAAAGATGGTATTTATGATATGTGGAGATTTAGTTTTTTAATTTAATTATGGTATCACTTTCTCAACAAAATACGGCTATCTCACTTCACCCACACTCAACAAATAGTGGTGGGTATAAAGATTGTCAGACAGTTTGGCAGCAGTGTTTGGAGCTTATCAGGGCAGAAATTCCAGAACAGAGTTTCAAGACTTGGTTTGTTCCTGTAAGACCTTTGCGTCTGCGCCAAAATATTTTGACGATTCAAGTACCAAGCCTCTATTTTTACGAATTTTTAGAAGAGCATTATGTTCTTCTACTCAGAAAAGCGATTATCGAACAGTTAGGCACACATGGAAAGTTGGAGTATTCTCTTCTTCCAGAAAAAAGTCAGCCAGCTATTTTTGATAATTCCTTTGAAAATATTGCAAAATCTAATCAGCAGAGCCAAAACGAGACGATACAAAACGAGAATAATTTTACTTCTTCAACAAAAGAAGAACAGAGTTTAGAAACTCCTTCTATTCAGACCAGTTTGTTTCAAAATCAAGATTCAGTAGAAAAAAATCTGAATCCACAAAAAACACAAGAAACAAACTCTGATATTCCGATAGTGTTAAATGGCAATTCAAACTACCACACAGCGACTTCAAGAAGTCAGCTAAATACTAATTTTACAGAAGAACCTACTCAAAGGATAACAAATAATATACAAGGAAAATATAACGAGAGAGAGCAGAGAGCATTTCAAGAAAATCAGTTTACAAATCCTGCTACACAACAGCAGACAAAACAATCTCATTTTCAAGCTCAAAAACAGTATCAGCAAATTCGTCAGAGACAAGAACAAAGCAATTTTAGTACTCAAAAAGCGAATCAGATACTGCCTCATAATCTCAACCCTAGATATACTTTCGATACTTTTGTAGAAGGTGAATGTAATAGTGTTGCTTTTGCAGCAGGTAGAGCCATTGCCAAAAATCCAGGAAGAACGAGTTTTCACCCTTTAGTTTTGTATGGTGGCGTTGGTTTAGGCAAAACACACCTTGCCCACGCAATTGGTAATAAAATATTAGAACAATACCCTGAAAAGCGTGTAGTTTATGTTTCTGCCGACCAGTTTGCAAATGATTTTGTAGCTTCTGTACGTGAACAGCAAATTACGCAGTTTACGGAACAGTATTATCATTTAGATGTACTGATTGTAGATGATATTCAGTTTTTGTGTGATAAGGTAAAGACACAAGAGAGTTTTTTTCATATCTTCAATCACTTGCATAGTGCTGGAAAACAGATGATAATGACTAGCGACTGTGCGCCTGCTCAAATGAGAGGTTTACAAGAACGATTACTTTCTCGTTTCAAATGGGGAGCTATCCTAGATTTGAAAGTTCCTGATGTGGAAACAAGAAAGGCAATTATTTATACGAAGTTGCAAGGCTATGAAACACAGGTTTCTCAAGATGTAATTGATTTCTTGGCACAAAGCGTAACAACTAATGTTAGAGAATTGGAAGGGGTTATTACTTCTCTTTTGGCAAAGTCTTCACTGGCAGATATGAATATTTCGCTAGATTTGGCTCGCCAAGCTCTTGGAGCAGTTGTGGCACATCAAAATACTTCTCAAGACCTTTCTATTGATGCGATTGAGGAAATTGTAGCAGCTTTTTTTCAAGTTACTTTGGAACAACTTAAAAGTAAGACTAGAAAGAAAGAAATTGCTCTTGCTCGTCAGTTTGCAATGTATCTTACCAAAGAATATACTGATTTGCCTTTAAAAGCTATTGGTTGGCACTTTGGAAAAAGAGACCACAGTACAGTTATTCATGCTTGTAAAGTTGTTCCACTGAAAGTTGAACAAGAAGAATCTTACAAGAAAACGTATGACGAAATCATCAAGCGTATAGAACAGCTTTAATAATTTTAAATTTTAAACGAAAAGTCAATACATTTTTTTATTTGTATTGGCTTTTTTTTATAAATGGTTTGGTCAGTTATGAAATATTTTTGGTCTTAGATGCTCTACTCAAACAAGACTAAAAAAGCACCTTACAAACTCAATCAGAATTACCCATTAGGCATAATGACTATCAAATACAGCCCTTTGAAAAATGAAGGCATTAGAATATGAGTAAAATATTTTCTACTCTTAAATTTCAATAAACAATGTTCCAAAAGTAACTAAGTTGGCGTTTTTTATGTATATTAGATTAGTATAAAATCATTACTACAAAAGAAATTTACTAGAACTTATATACTCTTTCTATGAAAATCAAACTTCCTAAAATCAGACTAAAGCTAAAAAAGAGATTCAAATATGGCATTGCAGGGCTACTTATTGTCTTCATGACAGGCTCTGCCTTCTACAATCCAAGTGAAAAATACTTCGAAATTGCTAAAAATTTAGACATTTTTGCCACTCTTTTCAAAGAAGTAAATACATGGTATGTAGATGATGTAACCCCTGGGAAACTCATGAAAACAGGTATTGATGCCATGCTTGCTTCACTAGACCCTTATACCAATTATATTTCAGAAGACCAGATAGAAGACTATCGCACCATGACAACAGGGGAATATAGTGGAATTGGTGCATCAGTAGGAACAAGAGATGGCAGAATCTTGATTATGATGCCACTAGAAGGTTTTGCAGCCGATAAAGCAGGAATAAAAATAGGCGATGAAATCGTAGCTATTGATGGTATTTCTTTAAAAGATAAAAGCTATGATGAAGCAAGCCAACTTTTGAAAGGACAAGCCAAAACAAATGTTGTGCTTTCTATCAAACGCTATGGCAATGAAAATCCTATCGATATTACAGTTACGAGAGAAAAAATCCAAACCTATAATGTTCCTTATTCTGGGATGGTAACAGAAGACATCGGAATGATAAAACTGACTGACTTTACTCGTGATGCAAGCAAGGAAGTAAATGATGCTTTATTAGACTTGAAATCAAAAGGAGCAAAGAAAATTATTTTTGATGTAAGAGGAAATCCTGGGGGACTTTTAGATGAAGCTGTCAAAATATCTAATATTTTTGTAGAAAAAGGAAAAGAAATTGTAAGCACGAAAGGAAAAGTAAAAGACTGGAACAAAACCTATAATGGTCTTTCAGAAGCAACCGATACAGAAATTCCTTTGGTTGTCCTGACGAGTGGAACAAGTGCTTCGGCTGCCGAAATTGTTTCTGGCGTGATGCAAGATTATGATAGAGGCGTTTTGATTGGAGAAAATACGTATGGAAAAGGGCTTGTACAGGCTACTCGTTCGCTTTCTTACAACTCTAAACTAAAAGTTACGATAGCAAAATATTATATTCCGAGTGGAAGATGTATTCAAGCTATTGATTATGCTAATAGAAATGAAGACGGAAGCGTTGGAAAATTAGCTGATTCACTTCGCAAGCCCTTCAAGACAGCAGCAGGACGTATTGTTTATGATGGTGGTGGTGTAAAACCAGATATTGCTATCGAACACGATAGATTTGCGCCTATCACGCAGACGTTATATTTGAAAGGACTTTTGTTTGATTATGCCAACAAATATCACTTTGAAAATAAAGAAATTGCAGAAGCAAAGAAATTTAATTTGACAGATGCAGAATATAATAATTTTATCAAATGGCTTTCTACAAAAGAATACGACTATACTACCAAAGTAGAAAGAATGATAGAAGATTTGGAGAAAGTAGCTCAAACAGAAGATTCTTATGAGGCTCTAAAACCAAAGATAGAAGAGTTTAAAAAGGGAATTGCTCACAACAAGGAAAATGATTTGCGTAATCATAAAAACGAAATTATTGAGCTTTTGGAAAGAGAAATTGCTACTCGTTATTATTTAGAGAGAGGACAAATGGAAGCTACCTTTGATGATGATTTAGACATTAAAGCAGCCATTGAAGTCTTGAATAATGAAGCGAAATACAAAGAAATATTGAGCGCACAATAATTATTGACTTGCAAAGTTTTATACGTAAACGTCATTTCTAAAAAATAGGAATGGCGTTTTTTTATAACCAACCTTTCAGTTTGAGTTGATATTCTAAGCCATCAGAGGTTTTTGTTTCCCAGCCTTGAAAATTGTCATAATGTTCATCCTCTAAAGAGTAGCAGTAAAAAAGGTGTTTCTTTTGTTTTGTCTCAATTTCTAAAGACCAATTATACATAGAAAGAAATAGATAACTGAAAGCGTACATTCTATTTCGTTTCATTCTTACAACCTTTATTTCTGATTTTTTAAATTGCTTTACTGAACGAAACGGATTATTAAGATTGATAGCACAAATTTCATTTTTTGAAATAACAAACCCATAACTTTTAGCTGCCCAAAATAAATAGTAGAAAGTAAACATAGTGAGTAAAATCCTAAAGAGCAATAAAATTTCATATCCATCCAACGCAGGTATCGCTTGAACTACAAAACCAAATCCAACTATGACAAATAGATAGAAAAAACCAAATATTGGCTGCACTAAGGAATCATAAACAATCACAGAGCTACTAAAATCTATCCCAGATTCTTGCAATGCTTTTATTATTTTTTTATTGTCTAAGTTTTCATTCATACATTAAACTTGTTTAAGAATGGTTTTTCTAGCGCAAGATTCCATCTTGTGTTTAGCGTTTTGTCAGCATATGCTGACGAACTGAAAGTCGGCGTAGCCAAAAAGTACGTCCAAGCAGAATGCTTGAACGAGAAACAATAATTAAAATCCACTCTATAACTGATTAAAGGCACTTTTTTCCATTCTTAAACAACTTCATTAATATAGAACAAAAAAACCTACCAAACTTCCAAAAAGGAAACTTAGTAGGTTTTACGTAACTTTTGAGTGAGAGTTGTTACTCTGCTAATTCAGCATCTACGGCACTGATAAAGTGACTTGTAAACTCTTCTACTGACATAGAACCCAAATCGCCTTCGCCTTTCTTACGAACCGAAACAGTGTTGGACTCTACTTCTTTTTCACCTACCAAAAGCATATAAGGAATCTTATTTACTTCTGCATCACGAATCTTACGACCAATCTTTTCGTTGCGCTCATCTACACTACCACGAATGTCTTTTTCACGTAGTTTTTGTACAACTTCTTTTGCATAATCATTGAAACGCTCAGAAATTGGTAATACTACAAGCTGGTCTGGAGAAAGCCAAAGAGGGAAATTCCCTGCCGTACTTTCAATCAAAATAGCCACAAAACGTTCCATTGAGCCAAATGGCGCACGGTGAATCATTACTGGACGATGAGGTTTGTTGTCAGAACCTGTATATTCTAACTCAAAACGCTCAGGTAAATTATAATCTACTTGAATTGTACCGAGTTGCCATTTTCTACCAATCGCATCACGCACCATAAAGTCCAATTTAGGACCATAAAAAGCTGCTTCTCCGTATTCTATAACTGTAGGCAAACCTTTTTCTTCGGCAGCTTCTTTGATTTGTTGCTCTGCCAAGTCCCAGTTTGCATCATCTCCTACATATTTTGTTTTGTTTTCTGGGTCTCTCAAAGAAACCTGTGCAGAATATTCTGTAAAACCAAATACTTTAAAGACATACAATACCAAATCAATCACACTCTTAAACTCTTCCTTAACCTGCTCTGGTGTACAGAAAAGGTGAGCATCATCTTGCGTAAAACCACGTACACGAGTCAGTCCGTGCAACTCTCCACTCTGCTCATAACGATATACTGTTCCAAATTCTGCCAAACGCAATGGCAAATCACGATACGAACGAGGACGAGTTTTATAAATTTCACAGTGATGAGGACAGTTCATTGGCTTTAAGAAAAACTCTTCTCCTTCTGCTGGCGTTTTGATAGGCTGAAAAGCATCTTCACCATACTTTTCATAGTGTCCAGAAGTAATGTAAAGATTTTTGTGTCCAATATGAGGTGTAACTACTGGCTCATAACCACGCTTAACTTGTTCCTTTCTAAGAAACTGCTCCAAACGCTCTCTAAGCATTGTACCTTTTGGCAACCACAAAGGAAGTCCTAGCCCTACTCTTTCAGAAAAAGTAAAAAGTTCTAATTCTTTTCCTAATTTTCTGTGGTCTCGTTTCTTAGCTTCTTCTAAGCGTTCTAAATATTCTTTGAGTTCTTTTTCTTTAGGAAATGTGATTCCATAAATACGTGTGAGTTGCTCACGGTTTTCGTCGCCACGCCAGTATGCACCAGCCACGCTCAAAAGTTTGACTGACTTAATTGCTCCCGTATGTGGAATATGAGGACCACGACACAAATCTGTAAAGTTTCCTTGTGTATAGAATGTAATTGAGCCATCTTCTAAGGCTTCAATCATTTCTAATTTGTAAGGGTCTTGTTTTTCTGTGAAATAAGCAAGCGCATCAGCTTTAGAAACTTCTTTTCTTATAAACTCATTTTTTTGCTTGGCAAGCTCTTTCATTTTCTTTTCGATTTTTGGCAAATCGTCAGAAGAAAATGTTTTGTCTCCAAAGTCCACATCGTAATAAAAACCATTTTCGATAGGAGGACCAATAGCAAATTTTACATTGTCATAAAGGGCTTCTAAGGCTTCGGCTAAAAGGTGCGCCGACGAGTGCCAAAATGCCATTTTACCATTATCGTCATTCCATGTAAGAAGTTTCAAATCGGTGTTTTCAGGCAATGGGCGTGTGGAGTCCCAAACTTCTCCGTTTACTTCGGCTGCTAACACGTTGCGTGCGAGTCCTTCACTGATACTTTTTGCTACTTCAAAGGCATTTGTGCCTTGTGGATAGTTTCTGATACTTCCGTCTGGAAGTGTTACATTAATTTGGCTCATAATAATTGTTTAGTTGATGCCTACAAACGCAACAACATTGAGTTAGAAATAAATCAAAGCTACAAATCCTTGATTTTTTATTTTTCATAATGTAGTTTACTTTTTAGAGTAAAACAAACTAGCTTATTTAGTTACCTTTAACTAAAATAAACTTAGATTTTTTCGCACACTAAAGTATGTGCTACATAAATGATTACAAATATCTAAAAATAAATGGTAGAATGACAGATAAAATTCAGATATTTATTTTTACCTAAACTATGTTATTTTCATTTTAGTTCGTCAAACAAAATCTCTACTTCTGTATTTAATTGTATGTTATTGCTTATCCAAACTCTATTTTATGTCAAACTATAATTTTAAACGTCCAATAACTACAAATCAATTTTCCGATGCTACTTCACTTTTAGAAGCCTTTGAAGCTGGAAAAACAACTCCATTAGATACCGTAGAAAAATCACTTCGAAATATTGCAGAAAACCATCAAAAACTCAATGCAGCTACTCAGCTTTTTGCAGAAAAAGCATTACTAGAAGCTAAAGAACTTACTGAATCTAGTAGAAAAGAAAAAGGAAAATTAGCAGGCATTCCTATTTCAGTAAAAGAATCTATTGGCATAGGAGGCGAAGAAGTAACAGCAGGTTCTATACGAATGCCACCAAAAAAAGTAGAGAAAGATGCTCTTGTTGTTGAGAAATTGAAAAAGGAAGGTGCAATTATAGTAGCTCGTGGCAACACACCAGAATTTAGTTTTGCTCACGAGACAAAAAACCCTCGTTTTGGAGTTACTAATAATCCATATTTACAAGATTATATTCCTGGTGGTTCGTCTGGGGGTGAAGCAGCTCTAATTGCTTCGGGGGGGGCTGTTTTGGGTATCGCCACAGATGTAGGTGGTTCTATTCGTTATCCAGCACACTGTTGTGGTTTGGTAGGGTTTAAGCCTGCAGGAAGAGCTGTTAGTAAAAAGGGAGTCTTTCCATTTGTGGAGCGTGAAGATTGGTATTTAAACGATTGGTTGGCTGTTGGTCCGATTACTCATACAGTTAGAGATGCAAAATTAGTCTATGAAATTATTGCTGATAAACTTCCAACAGACAATAACGACTTACAAAATGCAGAACTATTGATAAGTACAGATTTTGATACCGAAATACAAAACAATATAATTAAAAAGGCTTTGACACAAGCTAAACAGGTTCTTATACATCAAGGATTACAACCTAGAAACTTGGTAATTGACAGTATATCCAAAATTCATTGGAATTTTGGTAAGATAATGCTCAAGGCAATGAAACTGGGTTTAAAAGATTGGTTAAGAAATGATAAAAATATAGGAATTTCTGTTTTTGTAGAGTCTTTACGTAGAGTAACAGGTGGAAAAACTGTTTCAGGTGAAATTTATTCTGTACTTTTGGCTTCTAAGTTTTTAGAGCCTTCTGATAAAGATTTGGAAAAGCTCATTCAGTTTTGTCAGCAAGAGAAAGAAAAACTATATGAACAAATTGGAAAAAGAGGAGTTTTACTTCTGCCTACATCTGGAGATGTAGCATTGAAGCACAATCAAACATTACCGATAGATATGTCTCCTATTTTGCCTAATATTTTTTCGCCAATGATTTTTACTAACGTAATGAATTTGCCTTCTATTACTGTTCCAGCGTGGAAATATAGAGATAAAAAAACAGGTTTGCCTACTTCTGTAATGCTGTGTTGTTTGCCAAATAGTGAAAATTTACTTTTTGAAGCTGCCTCCAAACTAGAGTCTGTTTTGAATTAATATTTTTTATTTGCTTATTACAAAATATAATCTACTGTCTATTTTTCTTAATGCTACAATTCTTTAGATATATAGCCAATTCCAAATTTCTAGTTGTTCTTCTTCCAACAATTATATTTGTGGGCTTGTTTGTGTTCTTAAAATTTTTCTTTGTTCTTTTCTCTGACCGTCATCAGCTAAAGGTTTCCTCGCCTTCAGAAAAATTAGTCTCTACTATTCGTAAAAATATAGGTAAAAAAGATTCTCTAGTCAGAAAAATAAATAGAGACAGCATGCAAGATAATTTTTACGACAGAAAAGGAAGTTATAACCTTGAAGCTACTAAAAAAGACACTTCACTCCGAAAAGTTAGAATAAACCAGATTGGATACTAACTACTTTCCATTGCACATAGTTTCCCCTCTCTCATCTCCCATTTTAAAGAAGATTAAGATAAGTTTTTAGAAAAAAATAAATAAAAACTAATTTTTTCGTTTTTTTTGCAACACCTTTGCAGCACTTTCTAACTTACCTACGTAATGACTTTGAAAGCAAGATAAAAACCCTAAACGAACAACTTAATCATTAATTTTTGGTGAAAGCCATAGAGCTAACAGATATCGAAATTCGCCTTATTGAAGGCTGCCGAAAAAAGCACGCAAAGAGCCAAGAGATGTTGTACAAACATTTTTATGGATATGCGATGTCGGTCTCGCTACGTTATTGCAAGAGCAAAGACGAAGCAAGTGAGGTATTGAATGATAGTTTTATGAAAGTATTTACAAAAGTAAATCAGTACGACACCAAAAAGTCTTTTAGGGGGTGGCTTCGCCGAATTATTATCAATACAGCGATAGATTTTTATCGCAAAAATGAAAAACATTCCAATCATTTGGATGTGGAATATGCAGATAGAGAGGAAGATTCGACAGGCGACGTAATAGACCAAATGAGTGCAGAAGAAATTTATGCCTTAGTACAGTCATTACCAGATGTTTATAGAATTACTTTCAACCTCTATGAAATTGAAGGCTATTCGCACGAAGAAATTGGAGAGCAAATGGGAATACCAGCAGGAACTTCTCGTTCCAACTTATCAAGAGCAAAACAAAAATTACGAGTATTAATAAAAGAGCATTTCGGAAAAAAGTATGAAGCATATATACGATAACGGTCAAGGCAAATCGGCAGAAGAGCGTTTCACAGAAAGGTTTAGAGAGGTGGCTCAAAACTATGAACCCACTTTTGAACCTGCTGATTGGTCGGCTATGCAATCAAAACTAGCTGCTCATAATGAAAAAGACCGTAGAAAAGTTGTATTCCGTAGATTGGCTATGTGGGCAAGTATGGGAGCTGCTGCCGTGGTGCTTTTGTTTGGAGGATATCAATTTTTAGATAATTCAGCAAAAGAAGTATCAAATAAAAATCTTGCTATTTACAATCAAAGCAACAAAAATAATTCTTTATCACAACCTATAAACGCATCAAGTATTGAAGAAACAAATACGAATATACAAGAAGAGATAATTTCAAATCAAAACCTAGCAAAAAATTCACTAGAACAAAATCAAAAATCAGAAAAATTCACTAGAACAAAATCACTTTTTGAAGTAGAGAAAATCAGTAAAAATACTGGTGTTTCTAACTCAACAATCAATCAAGTTACTACTGTTTCAAATAATTTCAATTCAGATAATAATGATATAGTAGAGCCTAACAACACTTTGCTAGAAGATATACATTCAGAAAGAAAACTGTCTGTTTTGGCACTTGACAAAAACAATTCAGCACTATTTTTTAACCCAGAAGCAGAAGAAATAACATTACCAGAAATAGAAATTGATGAAACGGCT
This sequence comes from Bernardetia sp., assembly GCF_020630935.1. Classification (NCBI taxonomy): domain Bacteria; kingdom Pseudomonadati; phylum Bacteroidota; class Cytophagia; order Cytophagales; family Bernardetiaceae; genus Bernardetia; species Bernardetia sp. Next base: position 11,014 of record NZ_JAHDIG010000043.1, on the reverse strand, counting down.
CTTGCTTCTGTAATTCAAAATGAGGAGGTAGTTAGGAAAAATCCTGTGGCTAGTGCTGTTGGAAAATGGAGATTTGGAGCTGCTTTAGCAGCCATGACAAATCTTTATAGAAGCAACGATAAGCAAAGAATAAATTATGCTAACGGATATGGTATGATGATAGACCGTCAGATTGCCAAGCGTTTCAATATCTCTACTGGCGCAATGTATACACAAAAAAGAATTGATATTGAAGAACCTTTGGATATTTCAGATATTGCTACTAGCTTTGACCCAAATATAAATGATGCAGCTTGGGTAAAGAAAAACAAGACACAAATCAACTGGCAACTATTAGACTTGCCTGTAAATATTCGCTATGACGCTATTCAAACAAAAAGAAATAAATGGTTTGCTTCAGTAGGAACTTCAAATTATTTTTTCTTAAAAGAAAATTATGAATCAGATTATACTGTTTCATTTCCAGACACTTATGACCCACGCCTTACTCGTACACAAGAAGTAGTAAGACAAAGGGAAACACAATCAGCTATACAGCTTTTTGCAACCATTAATGTTTCTGCAGGAGTTGAGACTTCCTTAGGAAAACATTTAACGCTACAAGTTGAACCGTATTGGAAGTTTCCAGTACGCTCACTTGGTTCGGAAGGGGTATTTGTTCAGACAGGTGGATTACTTACACGCATCAATTTTGCATTGTAACCAATCGACATTACTGAATAAATATTATCACGAATTGGCAATCTTCTTTGAGGATTGTCAATTTTTTTTTATGTTAATTTGTATCTCAACAATAAAAATTAGTGGTTTATGAATTTTTACACTTACTGGAGTATATTTTGTTTCATACTCTCTTTTACACTTGTTTACCCTTTTCTATGGTTGGCTCTTCAAAGAAAAGAGTGGCACTCTTGGAATGGCTTTTTATACAAAGTAGTTGGCAAAATGTTTTATACAGGAATTGGCGTAAAAGTAAAATCAGAATGGGAATTTGAACCAGACCCTAACCAAAATTATATTTATGCAGCCAATCATACGTCTTACTTAGACATTTCTGCTATGGTAATGACAATTCCTAAATTTAGTATTTTTATGGGAAAAGCTGAAGCAGGAAAAGTTCCTTTTTTTGGTTACATTTTCAGAAAAGCTCATATTTCAGTTAGCCGTGAAAAAAGCTCTAGTCGTTCACAAGCCTTTGAGGATGTAAAAAGAGTATTGAGCGAGGGAAAAAATTTTTTGATTTATCCTGAAGGAGGCATTTTTTCCAAAAACCCACCTGATTTGTGTCCCTTCAAAGATGGTGCTTTTCGTGCTGCCATTCAGACTCAAACTCCTCTTGTTCCTGTAACCATCCTCTACAACTGGATTATTTTTCCAGACAAGCAGCCTTTTAAATTTTCTCGTCATGATTGTAAACTTATTTATCATAAACCCATACAAACAGCAAATTTGACAATGAAGGATGTCGAAAAAATAAAACAACAAACGTATCAAACGATTGATTCTACACTCAAAAAATACACAGCATAGATTTATTTTATGGATATAGTCACAGCACAGACCTTTTTTGTCAAAGAGCTTATTCCCTTTTTTAGAGAATGGGGATTTGAATATATAGATGCGTACAGCCAGTTTAGAAAAACTGATAAAATGGGCTTTCAAAGTGTTATTTTATCCATTTCCAAATATGAAGACGAAATTTGGATTGAGGTAACATTAGCCATCAGAAAAAACGAAGTAGAACAAATTGCACAAAAGTTCTTATCAAACCTTAGTGATTTTCAACACCATACAACTACTATTGCTATCTCTTTGGGTAAACTCAATCAGAATCCTTATTTTAGATACAAAGCAGAAAATGAAGAAGATTTGGAAGTCTGTGCCGAAGAACTAATAAAATTTATGAGTGAAGAGGGAATGAACTTTTTAGAAGAGAAAAATTATTTGAAAGAACTGAATTTGCTCTTTAATAAGACTCCCAAACATCCGATTCTCTATGTACATAATCAGTTCCATCGCTACTTTAAAGGAATTGTATTGGCTAAAATTACCAATTACGATAAATATGATGAGTTAGTAGAACTTTATTTTCGTTCCCTAATTTATCAGAAAGCCAATGAAACTATTCAAGCAAACTTCAAACGTTTAACTCATTTTTTAGTTCATTATTCTGTCAATTAATTGGTAAAATCTATCATTGGTGAGGACACCAACACGAGCAAAATATAATAGATTTACCAAAATTTTATTTTTTAACTATAATCAAGCCGTTGTCGGTGTCTTTACCGACAACTTCATAACAACATTTTTTATGGCAACAGTACTTATTACAGGAAGCACAAGTGGTATCGGATTAGGCATTGCAAAGCATTTTGCTAAAGCAGGTTATAATGTCGTTTTCAATGGATTAGAAGAAAATGGAGCAGAAATAGCAGCTAATGTAGCAAAAGAATATGGTGTTCAGACTATGTTTTCTGACGCAAATATGCTTCAGCCAGAACAAATACAACAAATGATAAACGAAGCCAAACAGAAATTTGGTGTTATCGATGTTTTGATAAATAATGCAGGAATCCAACATGTTGCACCTATCGATGAATTTCCTGCTGCAAAATGGAATGCTATCATCGGAATAAATTTGAGTTCGGCATTTCATACCTCACAAGCTGTTTGGGAAGGAATGAAAAAACAGAAATTTGGCAGAATTATCAATATTGCTTCTGCTCACGGACTTCGTGCTTCCGAGTTTAAATCAGCTTATGTAGCTGCAAAACACGGCATTGTAGGTCTAACAAAAGTATTAGGGTTAGAAGGAGCGCCTTACAATATTACTGCTAATGCTATCTGCCCTGGATATGTAAAAACGCCTTTAGTAGAAAAACAGATTGCAGACCAAGCCAAGACACATAAAATGAGTGAAGATGAGGTAGTCGAAAAAGTAATGTTGAAAAAACAGGCTGTCAAAGACTTTGTTTCTATTGAAGCTCTAGCAGGAATGGCTTTGTTCTTAGCCTCTAAAGAAGCTAGTACATTTACAGGAACAGCTGTTCCGATTGATGGAGGTTGGACGGCACAGTAAAACCTCTCTATAATGAATAAAACCCTATTATCTATTTCAAATAATAGGGTTTTGATTTGTTTATAATTACTCTTATGATTCCACTAAAATAGCCTTATTTGGAATCCTAGTTTTTTGATTAGTTGGTTCTGTTTGATTAGATACAATTCTTCTTTGCTGTTTCAAACGTCGCTTTTCTACTCTTGAACGCATCTTTGCAAAGCGAATGTTGCTTACAGAAGTGTCTTTCATTTCCTCCTCTACTCTCACTTTATCAATTACTTCTGTATATTTCTTAATAATAATCTGTTGGTCAAATTTGGTTTCTGCAAGCCAACGGCTATTTACTCCCATCTCATCTAACTTATCTTGACTTAGGCAAACCATTCTTTGCATCTTGTCAGATAAATCATAAGCATTTTTCACTTCACACAAGTAACCATTAAAATTATGAATTACTGTTTCTCTACACCCTGGTACATCTGTAGTAATAATTGGTTTTCCAAGACAAGCTGCTTCTAAAAGTGTTCTTGGTGTTCCCTCTCTATAAGAAGGTAAAACTACACAATCTGCATTTGAGATAAGAGGGCGAACATCTCCTGTTGTACCAAGATATTTCAAAAGACCTTCTTTTTCCCACTCTTTGATTTGCTTTCTAGGTACTCCCAAACCTTTCGTTTCGTCTATTTTACCTAAAAGCTGAAAACGAGCTTTTATTCCTTTGCTTCTCAAAAGTTTAATAGCATCAGCATATTCTGCAATTCCTTTATCATAGAGAACTCTAGCAATGAGTAAAAATGTAAATTCTTTTTTATCTTCTCCTTCGGAAAAATTGAAGGTAGGTTCTTTAGGAGCAAAATGGTTTGTATCTATTCCCGAACCAGGTAAAAGACGAGCAATAGACTCGTTTATTAGTTTTTTATTAACAAATAACTCTCTGTCATCTTTATTCTGAAAAAATACGATTTTTGGAAAACGAAACGTAAAACGATATAAATATTGAGCAATTTTGGAAGAAATTCCCTCTCTCAAAAAAACTGTTCCTAAACCTGTTACATTATTAATAGAAGGGATTTTGAGGAGTTTGGCAGCTATTGTACCATAAATATTAGGTTTTATAGTGTAATGCAAAACTACATCTAGTTTGTGTTTTTTATAAACATCTACTAACCTTTTGACAAGTATAGCATCGCTTATTGGATTTGTTCCCTTGCACTCCATTGGGACAGCTTCAAAAATACATCCCATTTCTTCTAAAGATTCTTTATAACCATCATTGGGAGCAATAGCAATTACTTCATGATGTTTTAAAAAGGCTTTGATTAACCCTGCTCTAAAGTTATATATATTCCAAGAAGAATTGACTACAATTCCTATTTTCATTTTATGTTGGTTATTTCGCATTCAGTTAAATATCGTAGGTTTCTATTTCTCTTTATTTTTTCTAGGGATTTTAAAGTGTAGAGTTCATTTCATATAAAAATCGATATGCGTAAATTAAAAAGTTACCAAATAAAGCAGTTCGTCTGGAGGAAGTAATCATAATTTTTATGACTTTCTTTCCAAGTCAGAAATGATTTTACTTGATTAGCAAGCAAACGCAAGACCAAATTTAAAAAAAACTTAAAATGCTTTTCACTTTCACACGACTTTTTTATTATTTTCCTCAAAAAAAACTCTCAAAAGTTGCTTTTCAAGATAGAAAACAATTATTGCTTATCTCGTTCTAACAAGAAGAGAAAAACTCAAAGGTTATATGTACAATGCGAAAATAAAGATAGGAAGTTAAAAATATCCATTACTCAATGATATTATCTCACTACAAAAGTCATTAAAAAAACAGAAAATAAAAAATATATTTTTGAATTTATCTACTTCTCTAACTCCTTAGTCTTCAAAGTATTAGTTTTCAAAAAAATCTTTCCTCTCTTTTACTAAAAAAAATACTAGGTAAAAAAATAATATAAAAAATGTCAATGATATATCATTTTAATTATGTTGTGAGTTTATGATACATTCAAACATTTTAATTAAATATACCACAATATCATTCTGAGAAAATGAATCTATATCGCTTACTGACACTTGGTAAACGCTTGCAAAACAAAATAGTTATACATTTTTTTTAGAAAAAAAATATTCGATTTGAATTGCAATTTTCACTTCTAATTTTGGATTCAAACATAAGTCTAAGGATATTTGTAATAGAGTTCAGAATTAGTATATTCCACCACAACCATCTGATAAATGAGTTCGAAATTTGCTATATAATTTGCCCTCAATATATTTGAGATTTTGTATAGGAATTTTCTGCTTTTTTATATTTAGGTCTTTAATCTAGCTTACCTTTAGTAAACTTATACGAATGAAAATCAATATCTTCAACCAAACCACCTTTGAGAGTCGCCACAATGGAAAAATAGATAATTCTATTGATGAAATGCTCAATAAAGTAAATGCCTCTTCTATCGAACAGCTTATTTCTGAAACTGTTCCTGCTGATATTCGTCTGAAAAAACCTTTAAATTTACCTTCTGCACTTACAGAAAGTGAATTTATTCATACCCTTCAAAAGATTGCTTCAAAAAATAAGGTATTTCGTTCTTTTATCGGAATGGGATATTATGAAACGCTTGTTCCGAACGTAATTCTAAGAAATATCTTAGAAAATCCAGCTTGGTACACAGCCTATACGCCTTATCAAGCCGAAATTGCACAAGGACGTTTAGAAGCTCTCATCAATTTCCAAACAATGGTTATTGACCTTACAGGGATGGAGATTGCCAATGCCTCGCTTTTAGATGAAGCTACAGCAGCAGCCGAAGCGATGCGTCTTTTGGAAGCTACCAAGCCAAAGTCCAAGAAAAAGGCAATGAAATTTTTTGTTTCTGATAAATGCCACCCACAAACGCTTTCTCTCTTAATGGGACGTGCAGAGCCATTGGGAATAGAGCTAGAAATTGGAGATATTACAAAACTTGATGTTACGGATGAGAATTTGTTTGGGCTTTTACTTCAATATCCAAATACAGATGGTCATATCAAAAATATTCGTTCGTTTATAGAGGTAGCCAAAGAAAATGAAGTTTCAGTAGCTGTTGCTTCCGATCTGTTGGCTCTTACCATGCTTACTCCTCCTGGGGAAATGGGGGCAGATGTTGTTTTTGGTTCAGCACAGCGTTTGGGCGTTCCGATGGGCTACGGAGGACCTCACGCAGCATTTTTTGCCATCAACGACAAAGACAAGCGTTTTATGCCAGGGCGTGTGATTGGTCTTTCAAAAGACGCAGAAGGAAATCCTGCGTATCGTATGGCACTACAAACTCGTGAACAGCATATCAAAAGAGAAAGAGCAACTTCAAATATTTGTACTGCACAAGTTTTACTTTCTGTGATGGCAAGTATGTATGGCGTATATCATGGCGCAGAAGGACTGAAAAATATTGCTCAAAGAATACACGGTTTTGCCAAAATTACTCACAAAGTAGTTGAGAAATTAGGATATGAGGTAGTTTATAATCAGTATTTTGATACCATTAAGATAAATACGACAACGAAGCAAGCACAAAGAATAAAAGAACTTGCTGAAAAAAATGAAATAAACCTCCGTTATTTTGAAAATGGAAATATAGGAATTTCATTTGGCGAACGCACAGAATATGCTGACTTAGAAACACTTTCAGCTATTTTTGCTAGAGCTGCTCACAAAGATTCTTTCAAAGAAGAAATTGCAGAATTTGCCCAAAATATAGAATTAGACTGGGAAGATGCAGTCATCAGAAAATCTGATTTCATGACTCACCCTGTTTTCTCTTTATATCATACTGAACACGAAATGCTTCGCTATATGAAGCGTTTGGAAAATAAAGATTTGTCATTAGTTCATTCTATGATTTCTTTGGGTTCTTGTACGATGAAGCTCAACGCCACAACAGAGATGATTCCTGTAACGTGGTCAGAGTTTGGACAAATTCATCCGTTTGCACCTCTTGGTCAAGCAGAAGGCTACAAAGAACTTACAGATAATCTACGTAACTGGCTTTGCGAAATTACTGGTTTTGATGATGTTTCTCTACAACCTAACTCTGGCGCACAAGGCGAATATGCAGGACTTATGGCAATTCGTGGTTATCATGTTGCTAATGGAGATACACACAGAAACATTGCTATTATTCCATCTTCTGCACACGGAACAAATCCTGCAAGTGCTGTAATGGCAGGAATGAAAGTAGTGATTACAAAGTGTGATGAGAATGGAAATATCGATGTAGATGATTTAAAGGCAAAAGTAGAAAAGCACAAAGAAAACCTATCGTGTTTGATGGTAACGTATCCTTCTACACACGGAGTTTTTGAGGAAGCTATCATAGAAATTTGTGATATTATCCATCAAAATGGTGGACGTGTTTATATGGATGGTGCAAATATGAACGCACAAGTTGGTCTGACTTCCCCTGCAAATATTGGTGCTGATGTTTGTCACTTGAATCTTCACAAAACATTCTGTATTCCTCACGGTGGTGGTGGTCCGGGAATGGGACCTATTGGTGTAGTAAAAGATTTAGCTCCTTATTTGCCTTCGCATCCAGTAGTTGAGATTCGTGGAAAGATTGGAGAAAACGGCGCAAGTCATCCGATTTCGGCAGCTCCTTACGGTAGTGCTTCTATTTTACTTATTTCGTATGCGTATATTGCAATGATGGGAGGCGACGGACTGACAAGAGCCACAGAAAGAGCCATTTTGAATGCTAATTACATCAAATCTTTATTGGAAGAGCATTATCCAATTTTGTATGTAGGTAAGAATGGGCGTTGCGCTCATGAGTTTATTTTGGATTGTAGAGGATTTAAGAAAACAACAGGCATTGAAGTAGTTGATATTGCCAAGCGTTTAATGGATTACGGTTTCCACGCTCCAACAGTTTCCTTCCCAGTAGCAGGAACGCTTATGATTGAACCAACAGAAAGCGAAACGAAAGAAGAACTAGACCGTTTTGCACAAGCAATGATTCAGATTCGTAAAGAAATTCAAGAAATTGAAGATAGAGATTCTGATGCAAACGACAACGTGCTCAAAAATGCTCCTCACACAGCAGGCAGACTTTTGGCAGATGAGTGGAATTTCCCTTACTCTCGTCAGAAGGCAGTTTATCCATTAGAGTGGGTAAAAGAACGCAAGTTTTGGGTATCGGTTAGTCGCATAGATGATGCGTATGGAGATAGAAACTTAGTTTGTAGCTGTCTTCCAGTAGATGAATATGAAGAAAGAGAATTGGCAGAGGTGAAGTAATTTGATTTCTGTTTTAGATTATGAAAACCTACTAAGTTTCTTTTTTGAAATATTTAGTAGGTTTCCTTCTTTTAAAGAAGCATTAAAAAAACAGATAAAATAATATATCATCAGAAATACTAAATTCAGATAGATATAAAAGAACTCCTAATACAAATTTGGCAAGCTACCAACTTTAATAAATTAACATATTAATGACTGACTGGAAAAAATACGAAAAAGAATTATTTACAAAATATTCTAACGAGTACCCTAACCATATTATCACGATTGATGATAAAATAGTAGGACAATTTAGTAAAATAAAAAGGCAGGTAGATATTTCTATAAAAAAAGATGTTGCAGGATATAAAGTATTAGGAGTAATAGAATGTAAATACTATAATAAAAAAGTAGATGTAAAAATTGTGGATGCCTTCATTGGTTTCTTGGAAGATGTAAAAGCTAACTTTGGAATTATAATTACAAACCAAGGGTTTTCTACTGCTGCTAAAAATAGAGCAGAAGTTAAAGGCATAGAATTAATTATACACAAATTTAAAAGTGTAGATAACTTGATAAACGATGTTGATTTATTTTTCAATCAAAGAATAAATGAATTAAAACTGGAAGAACAAGAATTTATTAGAAGAGTAAAGGAATATACTGGCTATATAGATAGCTCTAAAATAGATTTTGATAATAGAGTAATTTATTATAGAGAAGGATTTGCAAATACAGAATATTATGCTTGGAAAAAATTAATGCAACAAACATTAAGAGTATTTAGAGATTTCCCAACAATAGAAAAAATAGAAATTTATATTCCTGCCACTAAAGAATATATAGAAAATTCTAATTTAATACATGAAAAAAGAATATACACAAGCAAAATACACTTGAAAGATTTTGAAAAATATATGGATGTAAAGTTTGAATTTTTGAAAAAAGATATTAAAAACTGGAGAAAGTTTTTTGATAGCATAAAAATCAATAATAAAACTTTTGTAACAGAATTTGCAAAAAAATATGTAAGCTCTGAACTTATAGAAAAACTCTAAATATACCTTAACTTTAATCTCAAAAAGATTTTTACTCTAGTCTAGTTGATATTCCTTTATCATCAACTAGAGATAAAAAAACTCCCTTCCAATCTTCTAAAAAGAACAGTGAAAGGGAGTTTTTTATATCTGTAAACTAGCTAATTCAAAAATTAGTTAGCCAATACTTCTTTTACTTTATCAGCAGCTTCTTTGAGTACGATAGCTGAAATTACGTTTAAGCCAGATTCTTGGATAATTTTAGCTCCTTCTTCTGCATTTGTTCCTTGCAGACGAACAATAATTGGAACATTAATCTCACCAATATTTTTGTAGGCTTCTACTACTCCGTTGGCTACTCTATCACAACGAACAATACCACCAAAAATATTAATAAGAATCGCCTTTACGTTAGGGTCTTGAAGGATAATACGGAAACCTTTCTCTACTGTTTCGGCAGAAGCTCCTCCTCCAACATCTAGGAAGTTGGCAGGCTCACCACCAGCAAGTTTAATCATATCCATAGTAGCCATTGCAAGACCAGCTCCGTTTACCATACAACCAACGTTTCCGTCAAGTTTTACGTAATTCAAGCCAAATTTACTTGCCTCTACTTCCAATGGAGATTCCTCAGACTCATCTCTAAGTTCTGCCAATTCTCTATGACGGAAGAAAGCATTGTCATCCAAATTGATTTTTGAATCTACTGCCAATACTCTGTCGTCAGAAGTTTTAAATGCTGGGTTGATTTCCACTTGAGAAGCATCTACACCAATATAAGCAGCATACAAAGACTTGATAAACTTTGTCATTTCTTTGAGAGCTTTTCCTTGCAAACCTAGTTTAAAGGCTACTTTTTGTGCTTGGAAGCTCTGTAAACCTAGTTTTGGGTCAATCCATTCTTTGATGATAGCATCAGGATTGTTTTCTGCTACTTCTTCAATGTCCATTCCACCCTCTTTGCTTGCCATAATTACGTTACAGTTTTTGTCTCTGTCTAAAAGAACAGCTACATAAAACTCTTTGTGTTCTGTCTCACCTGGGTAATACACGTCTTGAGCGAGCAAAACTTTGTTTACTTTCTTGCCTTCTTCGCCTGTTTGGTGCGTTACCAAAACATTGCCTAAAAGTTGTTTTGCCTTGTCAGCAGCATCTTGAGGAGTTTTGCCAAGCATAACGCCATTGTAATCTGTACCTACAATTTTGCCTTTTCCACGACCACCAGCGTGAATTTGAGCTTTTACAACAATCCAGTCTGTGCCAGTTTGTTCTCTAAGTTCTTTAGAAGCGTCGACTGCCTTATCAGCAGAATCTACTACAATTCCTTCTTGAATTGTAACACCGTATTTTTTGAGTAATTCTTTACCTTGATACTCGTGAATGTTCATATTATAAAAAATGAGGGTAAAATGAAAGACTATTTAATTTTGATTAAAATTACAATGAAAACAGTAGAATTACAAACCAATTAAAGACTAAAGTCAGATTTTGGAAATCAGATTTTGGAAGAAAATTATAACAGACAGTCCTTTTTGAGTGTTTATTTTTTTGAACCTTTCTTTTTTTTGTAATCTGTGTCAGATTGAAAATTAGAATCTTAATCAATGTTTTCATCATAAGCAACAGATAGGAGAAGCCTAAAATTAA
>NZ_JAHDIG010000042.1 GCF_020630935.1 Bernardetia sp. | reverse complement strand
GGTTCGACTCCCACCAGCTCCACAGAGTTAAAGGCATATACACCCGTATATGCCTTTACTTTTGCTTTAAAGCGTGTTTTTAGGTATATTTACTCAAACTTAACAACATAAAAAGTCGTATTTGTTGTTAGATTTTGTTACCTAAATTATTACCATTAACGATTGAGTGTTACCTTTTAAAACAACACGAATGTATGGCAAATGCAAATATCTATATTATAGAAAATGAGCCTAATAAACAAGGGGCTTGTAAACTCATGCTTTTCTTTTCCTACAAAGGAAAACGTTTAATGATGACTACTGGAGAAAGATGTTTACCAGAACATTTTGATAAAAAAAAACAAAGGGTAAACAAAAAGCACCCATTCCAAATTGAAACAAATTCTATATTAAACAATCTCTGTGAAAGTGTAGAATCCCATTACAAACAATTTATAGCTAAGGGAAAAGTACCTTCTGTTCAAGAACTTAGAAGTGCTGTAAAACCAAAAGAGAAAAAAGAATTAATAAATGGAACGAAAATCTCTATGGCAGACTATTTCGATTTATTTGAGAGACACTTGATTTCACAGAGACGCTCAAGAAGTACAAAATATAAATACCGTACTTTACAACGTATGTTTTCTAAATATCAAAGAGAAAAGAAGGAAAAAATAGATTTATCAACATTTGATGAGATTACTCATACAAAGTTTATTAATTGGTGTATTTATGATTTGGATAATGCTCCTAGCACGATAGGAAAAAGAAATGGATTTATAAAAGCCTTCTTTGCTTTCTGTGAGAGAAATGAAGCAAATGTACACCCTTATTATAAATCCATAAAAATAAAAAAGGTTGATGCAGAGATGATTTTTCTTAATGAAGATGAGTTAAAAAAAATAGAAGATATACAAGTTGAATCATATCTAGAAAAAACAAAAGACTGCTTTTTATTTTCTTGTTATACAGGGTTAAGATACTCTGACATAGAAAAATTAACTTTAGACCATATTCAATTAGTAGAGGGTAATTATATATTAGAGTTAATACAAGAAAAAACAAATAAAAAAATCTCAATAGCTTTATCCAATAAAGCTGTTGAGATTATGAATAAGTATAAATACAATGTATTGCGCTCCCAAAAAAACAAGCATTTTTTACCTGTTATAACCAATCAAAAGCTGAATGCTTATCTCAAGGATTTAGGAAGAATAGCCGAAATTGACACTCCAGTAGAAAAAATAGTTTACCAACAAGGAGAACCTGTGAAAGTTATTGTTCCAAAATATGAATTGCTTACATTCCATAAAGCTCGTCATACTTTTGCAACACTTAGCTTACAAAGAGGAATGCCATTAGCAGTTTTACAAAAAATTCTTGGTCATAGAAGAATTGAAGAAACTATGATTTATGCAAAAGTAGTTGATACTTTCCAACACGACCAACTTTTGAAAACGTGGAATAACGATAATGAAGAAAAAGATAGTAAGGATGGTTCAAAAAAAATGGAGCAAGTCCAGAAAGAAGTTAATCTTGAAGAGCTGACAAATCAAATCCTAAAAGCCAATGAAGCAGGGCAGGGAAAGCTAACCATTTCCTATCCACTCTCTGAGAATACTGTTTCAAGTCTTGAACAAAAAGGTTTTGTGATTCAAGATACTTCTCCCATAGAAAAATTGAAAGGGATGTATCATACTATTTCTTGGTAAAAGTTACAATATACTGCAAAAAATAGCTTGAGACAGTATGCTCAAGCTATTTTTTTTCTTTACCTCAGAAAATAGATCATGCTAAAAATTAGCACTTCAAAAAAAAATGAATGTTAGAAGTTAAAGTGTCCACTTCATTTCTACATTCTCTCTGTTTAAACACTTGATTTCTTGGTCAGGATATTTTTTGTGGTAACGATTTAGAATCAATTGGACATACTTTGGTTCTATTTCCGTTCCATAAGCAATACGACCTGTTGCTTCTGCTCCCATAATAGTAGTGCCTGAACCCATAAACCAATCAATAATAATTTCTTTTTCATCTGAAACATCAAGACACACATCTGAAACCATCTGTACAGGCTTTGGCGTAGGATGATTTTCCAATACCTCTCTATCTGGGTTGGAGAAACTACTGGCAATAGGGTATTCTACTACATTAGCTCTGAACCTGTCAGCTAGTCCTAGTTTAGAAGTGTGTTTTGCTTTTCCTTTTTTATAGATAAAAATAAGCTCGTGCTTGGCTCTGTAAAAACTGCCATTGCCAGCCTGTGATTTATTCCATACCAATAACTGCTTGGGTTCTCTTGTTTTGAAAACTGGATAAGCTCCTTGACAAACGTGCCAAGCGTGTCTAAAATCCATACACAAATAAATAATAGCTCCATCCACACTATGTTTTACAGCTGTTTCATAAATCTGCTGAATAAACAAGGCAAACTCATCATCTGACATCTCTCCTGCTCCCTCTGCAAAATCGGTATGGGTTACTTTTCCCTTTCCACTAAAGAAATTAGTAGGTAGATTGTAAGGAGGATCAGTAAATACGACTCTGGCTTGCTTTCCATCCATAAGTATAGCCACTTCTTTCTCATCTTTGAATGAACCACAATACAGACGATGCTTGCCTCCCAACTCATATATATCTCCTGCTTGTACCCATAATTCTAGATCGGAGAGTGCTTCCATTTTTTCTGTTGGGTCTTCCTCCTCTTCTTCTTTGGTTGTATCACTGAGGTTATGATAATCAAACTTTTGCTCTAGTTTGTCAAAGGAGAGTTTGGGAAGGTTGATAAACTCTTTGAGCTCACTAAGCTCTAAATCATAATTTTGCACAAAGGCATTCATTCCATCATAGGTAATACTAGCATACGATGATGAATACACCAAAACTAAACGAGCAGCATCTTTTTTATCCTCACACTCCATAAAGAGCGCAGGAAGTAGTAAAGGCACATCTACTCCTTCTTCAATGAGTTCCTTTAAAAGTAGCGTTCTGTGTTTGCCATCCAAACAATACCTTTTTCCGTCTTGGTCTTCCCATATCTTGAAGGGATCAGCAAAGTTATTCTCTACAAAACTGGCTTTGAGACGTTGTCTTTCCGTTTTAGGAAGCTCTTTAAAATCTTCTTGTTGTATAAACTCCAGCTCTTGCCAGTTTATTTTTTCCATTTTCAAGATCCTATCTCTTATTTCTTTCTCCTGCATAGCTATCTTTTTAATTATGATATTGATAATAATAATACACTATTTTTATTAAATTTGTAATTATACAGCTAATTTATTAAAAATATAGTTATGAATAATGAAATATCGCAAGGGCAACGCATTTTTGATTACATCCATACTGAGATAGAACTAATAACTCAGAAAAGTAAACGCTATCCTCTACCTTATCCGAATATGCTCTCCGATGTAGAAATTCATTTCTATATGAAACAGGCAGATAGGTACAAAATAGAGTATGAGCTGCTCTTTAGAATCAAAAGGATTATTGAGACTGCCTTCTCAGAAAAAAATGATCCTGTTGCTTTAAAGAAATACATCAAAGAAGAATTGGATATTCTAAAAGAAAAGCAAGAAGGACATCCTATCCCTAGTCCTCCTTTTTATAAGGGCAATGAATTAGAGGAGTATCTAAAGAAAGTAGAACGAGTAGATATTGAATGTGAGCTGTTGAGCCGAGTGGAGGCAGTGATTAGAAATATTATAGCATAAAAAATGGCAAAAAATGATACGAAACAGGAGTCAGTAACTGATAAACCAGTAAAAACAAAGAATAGAGCGAAAAGAACCGTCGATCAAGTAGAGAAACAGAGAAGAGTTCGGATGGTGGCAGAATGGATGATGCAGGGCAATAGTGTAGAAGATATTATGAGTCAGATTCGCACTATGTGGGGCTTGAAAGCTCGCCAGCCTTATACTTATGTTCAATGGGCGTTGGATTTATTTAAAAAATCCATTGAGCAAACGATTAAAGAACGACTGTCATTTCATATTGCTACACGAATGCGCATGTATAAAAGCATTTTGGAAGACAAGGAATTGAAAGCTAGAGAGCGATACACTTTAGCTCTAGGTGTTTTGAAAGATATAGCGAGTTTAGAGGGATTATACGAAGAGAAAATACATATTAGTGCCAAGACTGAGCACACAGAAACGATAGAGATAACATTAGATTTAGGAGAAACCAGTGATCAGCAAGAAGGGGAGCAAAACATTATCATTCCGTTACAAACGTCCGTGGATAACGAGCTATCAGAAGGCGATTCTTGATAGCCCTGCTCGCTATACAGTTACGGAAGCCTCTACTAAAGCAGGAAAAACAGCCTCTCATATTATATGGCTTTTCGAACAAGCCTTGCAAGGCAAGAAAGGAGATAACTTTTGGTGGGTTGCGCCTGTTTTTTCACAAGCCGAGATTGCTTTTAATCGAATGAAGTCTCAAATTACCTTGCCCAATTTTTTCAAGGTCAATATCTCCAAGCTCAAACTTACCTTACCCAATGGCGTACATATCTGGTTTAAGTCTGCCGACAATCCAGATTCTTTGTATGGTGATGATGTGCAAGCAATTGTCTTCGATGAGTTTACTAGAGCCAAGGAAGCGGCTTGGATAGCCATTCGTTCGGTCGTTACCAAAACAAAAGGAAAAATCAAATTTATTGGTAACTGTGTAGGTCTTAAGTCCTGGCACGGTGAGCTGATTACCAAAGCAAAAGTTTACACCAAAGAAAATGAAGGAAAGGATATAGAAAATCCTGAGTTTGAATACTTCAAGATTACAGCCTACGATGCTGTGGAAGCAGGAGTGCTTGCGCTAGAAGAGGTAGAGCAAGCTAAGAAAGATATATCTGAAATGGAGTTCAAAGCCTTGTATTTGGTAGAACCTCCAGACGATGGAGGGAATCCATTTGGGCTTAGTCACATTGCTGCTTGCCTTGTGCCTTCACTTTCCAAAAAACCTCCTGTATGCTACGGAATTGACCTTGCCAAGTCGGTAGACTATACCGTAGTCATTGGATTAGATGAAGATGGACACCTTGCTTACTTTGAAAGATGGCAAGCTCCGTGGAAAACGACACTTAGGAAATTGCAAGGTCTTGAAAATATTGAGATGCTCGTAGATAGCACAGGAGTGGGCGACCCTATCGTGGAGCAACTTCAAGATGTGTTTGACTTTGCTGAAGGCTATCACTTCTCAAGCAAGAGCAAGCAACAACTGATGGAGGGCTTGGCTGTCGGCATCCAACAGCAAGCTCTAGGTTTCCCTGATGGCATCTTGAGGTATGAATTAGATAGTTTTCAATACGAACATACACGGACTTCCACTCGCTACTCTGCTCCTGCTGGAAAACATGATGATACCGTGTGTGCATTAGCTTTGGCGTATAGAAAGTTTGAAGAGCTAAATAGAAAGCCAGTCTCCAAGCCAATGCCTATTTTTGGAGGTCGCTGATTTCCTTGAGATATTTAATGGAAAGTAAATCTTCTACAAAATGCTCTACCGAATCAGAGCGAATTTGACTTCCATCATATTCTTTCATTCTTTCAGCAAATTCTCTTATGTATTCTTGTGGGGGTTGGTCGGCTGTAAATCTGCCTCCATTTTTAAGTTGATTTACAATGTCTAAAGCAGAGGAGGCTTTTATGATTTGGTCATCATCGCTAGTTATGTAGGTTTTCATAGTTTTGAGGTAGTATTGAGGTTAGTTGAGAAAGGTATAAGCAAGGTGCAAGCTAAGTTAGGATAGGTTGAGCTAGGTCATAGCTAGGTTTTAGGCTGCTAGTTCTTCCTTGCGATTGTTTAAATACGTATAAACTTTTGGTTGATTAAAGGTTTTGAGAGTTTCAAAATGTACTTGGCTTACTCTTTTATCTTTTGAATATTCCACCAAGTTATGTAAAAATACTATCCAGTTATGAATTTTGTCAAATTCTACTGTGCCTGAATGGTGTCTAAATTCTATGGTTTTATATTTTGTATATGATTTTGTATTGAGTTTATTGTAGCGTTGTGGTATGGCAGCCGTGAGTTGATGGATGGTAGAAGCATTTTCTATGGCTGACTTGTGGTTGATTATGGATTTGCAATAATTATTATTATTTGCCCTTCTGCTATTGGGTAAAAACATATCAATCACATTTTCTAAACTGGCATAGTTTAAAAGGATATTTTTGAATTGCTTTAGTTTGAACTGACTCGCATCAAAATGAATGTGCAAGCCACAACTTTTGTTGATATAGGCATTACAGTTTTTAAGAGCTTGACAGACTTTTTTAAGTTGTTCCAGTCCGTCCTCTCCTTTCAAAATCGGACTGACAATTTCAAATCCGTTTGCTCCTCTGATACTGGCATCTGTTATAATTTTCCAATGCGTTTTGGTGGTGTGATTGTAATTTTCAATCTCAACTCTAATTCCTAATTTGATAAGTTCTCTCTTTAATTTTGCCTTCGTTACATTATAGGCTTCTATTTCTACTCCAAACTGTCTGTTGAAATGGATAGGTTTAAATTTAGTATTGCCTCTAGTGCTTGTTTGGTTTGAAACGTATTTAGCATATACATTTTGAACAAATCCATATCCCACTCCCATAAGTTCGGCTACTTGTGTCCTTGTAAATCCCAGTTCTAAAAGTTGCTTTATTTTTTCGGTTTTGGTTGTCTGTAAGGCTAATATTTGCTCTATCATGTGTATTGTTTTTTAAGTAGTTGAATTACACACTCTACACGACACACCCTCTGAATGGTTACGAAACAAAGTAATAAAATAAATAATAATTGTAATATTAAAGTATATAAAAATATATCTGTTTTATTGCAACCTATATAAACAACTATCGTGTAGAGTAGTGTAATTAAAACGCTAACCATAACAGATAAAAAAATGACAACAACTATTATCACCTACATCCATGAAGACTTGCAGCACGAAGCTATTTTAGTAAAACATTTGGGTTCTTCTGTAGAACTAGAAGAAAAGTTAGCTGAGCAGTTTGAAGCGTATGAAAGATCTATCACATTGACAGATGTTGCCATCTTCTTGATGCGTAATTCAGAAAAATATGAGATAGTAAACAATGGGTATTTTTGGAAAGAATCAGAGTTTAGAAAAAGTGAGATGTTCAGAGCTGCTCACCAAGAAATAGAATTTGCATCAGATAGATACTTTCAGATATATAACTAAAGTACTGTAACCCTTCATACACGTTGTCGTGTACAGTAATGTAAATTGAACCTCAAAAAATAACAAAATGAAATTTTCAAGCATTAAAAAATTACCCACAACAAACTACCACACACATGTTCCTTTTGGAAGATTAGAAAGATGGCTAGAAAGACAAGGAAAAGATTATGAAGTAAATACAGACCCTGCTTATCAAAGAGGTTACGTTTGGACCGACAAACAAAAAACAGAGTTTGTAGAATATGTATTAAAAGGAGGACAATCAGGCAGAGATATTTACTGGAACTGCCCAGCGTATGATACGGCAAGTAACGACCTAAATTTTGAGTTAGTCGATGGGAAACAAAGACTAAGTGCCATTTTAGGATTTTTGAGAAATGAAGTAAAAACCTTTGGATATTTCTACAACGAGTTTGAAGATGCAGATACAATGCTAAAAGGTTCTGATTTATATTTCAAAATGAATATCAACAATTTACAAACTCAAACGGAAGTTGTGGATTGGTACTTAGGGATGAACACAGGAGGCAGTGTACACACAGAAGAAGATTTAAAAATAGCTATTGAGTATAGAAATGCTCAAGTATAAAAAAACACCTTTCAAAAATGTAAGTTTGAAAGGTGTTTTTTGTGCTGATTGAGGGACTCGAACCCATTCCGTTTACAGAGACAGTGTAATATCTTAACCATTTGACCTATACCTCATTGTTATATTCTAGCGAGAAAGGTAGGTTTCGAACCTACGACCTATCGGTTAACAGCCGATTGCTCTACCACTAAGCTACTCTCTCGTTATTGCACGCCCTGTAAGAATCGAACTCACGTCATTGGTTTTGGAGACCAGTACATTACCACTATGTTAAAGGCGTTTATTTTGTTACCTCGTTAGGGTTCGAACCTAAACTCTTCTGAACCAAAGTCAGACGTGTTACCCATTACACCACAAGGCAATATGTATTTTTTATGCTGTGGGAATACTAGGAGTCGAACCTAGAAAGCCGAAGCTCCAGATTTACAGTCTGGTGCAGATTGCCATATCTACAACATTCCCATTGTGGTACTCCATAAGAGACTCGAACTCTTGCCACTCGGTAGAAAGCCGAGTATCTTAACCACTTGACTAATGGAGCAAATCGTAAGATGAATAGGACTCGAACCTATGACTTTCTGTGCATCAGACAGATGCTCTACCGACTGAGCTATCATCTTATGTGCTTCTATCAACCCTATCAAAATGTAGAAAGTTCCTTTTACAAAGAAAAGTAATTGTCAACTCCCTTAATAATAGCCTTAGCAATCGTAGCTTGTCCTTCTTCACTTTTTAAGTATTCC
Organism: Bernardetia sp.; assembly: GCF_020630935.1. NCBI lineage: Bacteria > Pseudomonadati > Bacteroidota > Cytophagia > Cytophagales > Bernardetiaceae > Bernardetia > Bernardetia sp. The sequence goes on along the minus strand of NZ_JAHDIG010000042.1, from coordinate 33,268 downwards.
AAATCGCTACGATTCGTCATAAAAGCACATTCTACTGTTGCTGTTACACAAAGCGTTTCTCTAAGGGCTTGAAAATTTGCTCCTACAGCTTTTCCTCTATTAAAACTCCACGCACGATCTGGTAAGCCTGTTCGTTTGACCATTTGTTCGTGAATGGAGATAGCAAGTTGTTTTCCTTTTTTGCTATACTGTACAAGCTCTTTTCCTTCAGCGTTTTTTATTCTTCTCTCAAAATAGAAAGTTACTGTTCCAGAAGCAGAAGTAAACTCTACTTTATTTTTATTGGGTTGATGAGCGTTACAATGTAAATCAATACAGATTACTCTTTTCTTTTCTGTTAGAGCTTTGTTATTGATTCTATTGATATGCCCTACTACAATATCTAAAGCCCTGTCTTCATTTGGGTCTTCAAAGTCATACGGATTGGCAATGATAGACTCATACCCTAGTTTATCTCCTTCGGCAATCGCTTTTGTTCCTATTTGCTTATTGAGCGTGTATTCTTTGATGATAGTTCCATCATCTTGTTTTGGAGTTTCTTTTCCACTTGTATTTAAGCTGTGTCCAAATCGCCAAATGATAACATCTCCGTTTTTAGGTATTTTTGGTTCTTTAGTTTCTTTTGGTTGTTCTTTTTCAGTTTCTTCAATCAAAACCTCAATAAGCTCTTTCTCATCTTCTGTATCTTCTCCTATCTCTTCATCAGAAATAACAATCGGAACATAGATAATTTTAACTTCTTCTTTTTTTTGAGTTAAAAACCCAAACCAAATCAATAGCGACTTTATATTTCTCCAAATCATAATTTTATTTTTTTATAATTCTAGCTGTTGCAATAACAATATTTCTTTCTGTATCGGCTGCGCTATGCCATTCCAACAGCACATCTTCTCCAGCAGCGTTTTTATAATAGTTACTAAATTCAAAGTCTGACACTTCGCCTTTTTTTTCTCCTGTAAATAATGCCCATGTTTCTTCTTTGCTTCTTTCTGCTACATAATCAATAAAGCAATCGCCAGTCATCATCACATAGTCAAGACCTAGTCTATCTTCCCAAGCCTTGTTTACGATAAGTATTTTTCCTGTCCCTATCTCTACCACTAAAAACAAATCTTTTATCATCTCATCAACTACTTGAGCAAATGAAAACTGTAAAGAGAATAGATTCGCCATCCTTTCATAGCTCCTTATTTTTCGTTCTTTTTCAGGCATAGCTTTCTATTTTTTTGAAGATTTTTCAATGAATCAATATTTTTTTTGATAAAATTAAAAAAATACTTGCTTTTTATTATGAGATTTGAAAAATAATTCAAATAATTTTATCAAATTTACATCTGATAGATAGTTTTATTGAAAATTTTATAATAAACCACTTAATTTTTTAAGAAAATGGCAGAGAAAGAAGTGCAAGAGAAAGATATTCACGCAATGAAACAGACAGCTTCTTTTGTGTGTGATGTAGCAGAGTCAGGGGATAGAGTCTTCGAAGATGGCGAAATTGAAGCTGAGGAGATTTTTGAAGAGCTAATGAACCTAGCTCCCAAGTCAACCAAACTCTTTTATGCTAAAAAAGCATACGAACAACGTCATCTTATCAATGAAAAAGAACAACGTCAAGAGCTGGTAGAGTTTCTCAAGCAAGACCTTGACCTTATCGATGATGGTGTAGAGGAAGTTGCAGAAAATGCTGTGAGTGTTTTGGATGCTGTTTGGGAACTCAAGACCTCTATTCAAAAGCTCAGAAATAAGAAGAAAGAGGCGCAAGCGTAAATTGACGAAATTTTTAAGGTAAAAACAGAAGATGCTGCAAGGATTAGAAAAACTATTTTTTTGGAGAAAAAAGCAGGGCGAGGATGAGAGTAAGAAGGTAGCCCAAGAAGGAAGCGAGAAAGAGATAAAGAGCTTTAAGTATCCAATCAGTGGTGGTCTTCGTAGTTCTTCTGTTTCTACTAAAGGTTTTGGATTTGGAGATAAGGAACGAGAAATTTATCCAGAGTTTGCTTTAGAGTGGATTCCTATTTTAAAAAATCTTTCTGTTTATGATAGGAATGTAGGTAGAGCTGTAAACAATAGTGTTTCACTTGCTCAAACGTCTTATCAAATCGAATTGCCAGATAATCTATCCAAAAGGGATAGAAAAAACATCATGGAAACGCTACGCATTTTTGAAAGAGATGCCAAGATAGATGCTTTTACAAGAAATGCTATCCGAACGGTAATGTATGCAGGAGGTATTGCTGTGGAGGGCGTGCTGGTTGGAAATCCTTATGCTTCGGCAGTAAAGAGACTAGCTATTTTGGATATCACCAATATTCGTTTCAATTACAATCCAAAAACAGATGAGTTTATTCCAAAGCAGATAAATGTAAGCATTGCTGGAAAGTCTGAAATTATCTTGAGAAAAGAAACTTTCTTTTATGAGTGTGTCAATCAGCTAGACGAAAGTCCTTATCCTGTACCAATGCTTCTATCAGCCATAGAAGACATCATCACGCAAAAGGATATGTTAGAGAACTTCAAAATCATCATCAAAAAACTAGGAATGATGGGGTTTTTGGAGGTTTTAATTACAGCACCTACTCAAGAAAAAGGAGAAACAGATGAAGCGTACTATAAAAGATGTGAAGACCATATTTATCAAGCAGGAAGAGAAATACAGCAAGGACTTGACAATGGTTTTGCTGTTGGTTTTAAAACTTTGGATGGCGACAAGAAGTATGTTCCAGCATCGGAATTCAAAATGAATGCTACCAACATCAATTTTGGAGGAGCAGAAAAGGCATTTGAAATCATCAATCGACTGCTGAATAATGGTCTGAATACAGACGGTGTATTTATGAACCATAATAACAATACCTCTGAAACCTTTGCAAGAGTTCTTTTACAAGTTTTGATAGGTAATATTGATAGTATTCAAAAAACAGTTGCCTCCATTTTAAGTGATGTTTTCTTACTTCATTTGAAGTTACAAGGTTTTACCAAGTTAGACTGGGTAAAAGTAGTTTTTGAAAAACCTTTGATTGGCGATAGCTTAAAAGAAGCGCAAACCGAAGCCACACGCATTAGCAATGTTATCAGTAAAGTAACTGCTGGAATCATTGATGATGATATGGCAGCGCAAGAACTCGGTTACGAAAAAGCATCTGGAATAAAGCAAGAATCTCCAACTCGGTCTCCGAAAGTAGAGGTTGAACCAGATAATAATACGAATCCAGATAAGGATGTGGATGTATCATTATCTAAAAAAAAAGATTTTGGAAGAACTGACTTTGGAGATGATTACTTGACAAAAAATGCCAGTAATTATTCAAAAGTCTTAGAGCGAAAATACAAATCAGCTAGTAAGAAGCTGATAAAATTAGTCAAGGAAAATATAGAAGTTATAAGGCTTCAAAATGAAACTGATTTAGTTACCATTTTCTTCTTGACACTTGAGCAAAACTGGGAAACGCTCTTTACAGAGAATATCCAAACTGACATTGAAAACTATACACAGAAGGTGTATAGAAAATATCGTAAAGACACATCCATCTTTCCAAAGGAAGAAGAGCAAAAAACAGAAAATACAAGAAATTTAGCTCATTTTGTTACTCCTCCAGAAGTGGTAGAAGATTTTTTAGATATTCGTTTGATAGAGTATTTGGCAGAATCAGATAGTTTCTACTTGGGTAAATTCATTACTGATGAAGCTGCAAAACGTAGAATTACACAAATGCTCTTGGATTTCTATGTTGCCAACGATGGCGAGATTGGAAATAGCGATACACTAAGAGAGTTTACTGAGCTGATGCAGGAGCAGATGGAAATAGAAGAGTTTCAAATTCGAAGAATTGTAGAGACGACGATGACCAATGCAAGAAATTTTGCACACATCAAGTATTTGCATCAAGCCGAAATCAAGCAGTTCAGACGAGTAGAAATAGGAGATAGATTGACCTGTTCTTATTGCCAAGCAATGGACGGAGATATTTACGAAGTAGCAACAGAAATCAGAAAAGCAGAAGTATTTGTATCGTCTACTCCAGAAGAGATTGTAGATATAAGTCCTTTTGCTACAACAATAGACATTGATAGTTTTAAAAGTATGAGTGCAGCCGAAAGGCAAGCAGCAGGTATAGGAGCGCAAGCAGCGCATCCTAAATGTAGAGGAAGAATTGTAGCTGTTATAAATTAGAAATGGAAGCAGAATTAAAAATAGTTGGAGCAATCGTTATTGGAGTTATGTTCTTAGCCAATACTGGAATCGGTATTTGGATATATCGGATTATGAAGGTAGCAGACCTTTTTAAAGAAGAGTTTCCCACCGTAAAAGGCAAAGTAGATGCTATAGAAAAAGATATTATTACAATAAAAAATGATATAAAAAATACTGAAAAAAGTATTGCTGAACTTAAAACTGATAAAGTAGATAAATCTAAGTTGGAGGCTGTTAAATCAGATATTTCTAGGTTAGAAGCTGATAAAGTAGATAAGTCTAAATTAGAGGCTGCTGATAAAGAAATTAAAGACTTAAAGTCTATTATTGAGAAAATAGAAAATAACTTCTCATTGAATATAGAAAGGTTTATCAAAATAAGCGAAGGCTATGGCAAAGGTATTACAGAGCTTAATACTGGTCTAGGGTACATCTCCGAATCATTGAAAGAAGTAAAAACTGATGTTAAAAAGATAAATGATCATATTTTTTTTGAAAAGAGTAGATAATAAATTGATAAAATAAATGGATAAGAATAAAACAAAACGCCCTTTCAACGTGCAGGTACTTAAGGGAACGCTGCCATCTATCAAAAACTTTGATGCTGCTTATGCTTACATTCCCTTTCGGCTTTTCTCTGCTGACTCTATTATAGGAGCAGGTGGATGGAACTGTTCCTACTGTCCTAAAGAGGTACTCCAAAAAGCAGCTCATTTATGGGAAGAAAATGTCCTTCGCCTAGACCATAAACTGGCTACTAGAGAAATTGTAGGTACAGTAGTACAAGTATGGTTTGATGAGGGGAGCATCCAAGATGGGGTTCGTCTTCCTGCTGGTGTGAATGGTTTTTTCAAAGTTTCTCGTAAAGAATTTAGCAAAGAAGTAGAGCTATTAGAATCTGAACCTGCTGGCATTCGCTACACGAGTGCAGGTATTTCCTTTGAGTTTGAGCCTTCTCACGAGTTTGAAGAAGATTGGGATTTTTGGTGGCACGTTGGACAGACCATCAATGGCGAGTTTGTTCATTTCAAGATTACTAAAATAGACGAAGTCTTTGAGCAGTCTTTAGTTTGGGAAGGAGCAGACCCTTGTGCTGTGATGTTGGGAGAAGAAAATGATGAGATAATTTATAAATACCTTAAAACACATAAGGTATTGAATGAAGAGAATCTAAAAGCTCTCAAGGCAAAAACTGAAAATGTAGCAAATTTCAAAGCTGAGTTTAAAAAAGAAATGCCTAAAGGTATTGGTCGTTTTGCTAAGATGACTTTTGTGGTCAATCCTCAAGCAGGAACTGATAGTAAAGGTTTTGGGAAAGAAGGGGAGTTCAATGCTAAAATCGTATCAGAAGCAGAGCATATTGCTGCAAAAGCAGAAAGCCAAAAAGAGCAAGGTATGACAGATTTAGAAGAAAAACTAAAAACTTTTGAATCTGACCTCAAAGAAAAAACGACTACCATCACAAAGCTACAAGTAGAAGTAGAAAAGAAGAAGGTAGAAATCCAAGACCTCACCTCCAAGTTAGAACTTGCTCAAAAGCACGCTAAAGAAAATGAGGAGTTGATTACTTTTTCAAAAAACCTCTTAGACAAAACACGCAATTATGCCAAAGAAGTCTATATCAAGCAAGGCAAGGAACTTCCTTCAAGCATAGAAGCTATCATTGACAAGTCTGATTTTAATACCCTTAATGATTTGATAGAAGAATTTGGAGGCGAAGCTATGAGAACGTATGGAACTCCTAAATGCACTAAATGTGGCAGCCAAGAATTTGTAATTCGCAACTCTGAACATACCGATTTGCCTGATGAACGAGAGTCAAAAAACTCAACATCAGAAGATGCTTTAGATAATTTTTACTTAAACCAAACTTTAAAATAAGATGACAGGAGATATTCAATCAACCCAAAAATCTACCTACGCAGGTGTAGGTATTGTGATGACTTTCAATTGTGCAACTGACTCTACTTTAATCAAAGGACAAGAAGTAATGTTGAGTGCTTCTAATACAGTTGTTGCTCGCACAGGCAATACGCTTGATAACTATGTAGGTATTGTAGATTCTTTGCCAAAAAATGGTAAAGTAGGAATTCGTACAGCTTTCCTAGCTGAGACGTATGCTACAAGTGCAGATGGTACAACATCATTAGGAGCAAATGGCATTGGTGTCAAATCAACAGGTGCAGTCTTGAATGGCAAACCTGTATATGCTATTGCTGATATGGGTAACCATTATGCAGCTGTAATTTTGGATAATTCAGACCCTGCAAATACTTGTTTAGGTATTTTATATACACCTAGAATTTCTACTTACGCATAAGATAATCTGAATTGGATAGTGATAAAATAGGATAGGATAAAAAATAATGTAAACGCTTAAAATAATTTTAATTGAATATGGATAAGAAAAAAACGATTGGCTGCGAGCTAACCCATCAATTCTTTGCGACCAAGCGAGAAAATAAAGAGAGTCTTTCACAAAAAGCAGTAGAAGAGACAGCAGAGGCTGCACGAAAGAGTTTTGCACAGTTTACTGACTTTGTTTACAAAGTGCGTAGTGGCTGGACAGATGAAAAAAATGAGAAACACGCTCCTGTAAATCTCTCAACAGATGCTGCTTTAAAGAGTTTTTATGGTGCTGAATCTACCTTTGAGTTTCTACAACTCTTTGGTGTAAATCCTCAAACAGATACGCTAGAAGGAATGGCTCGCAAACTGACAGGAAAAGAGAGCTTTACCTTGAATCCTTCTCAAGTGATGGATATGCTGACGGCACAAAGCTTTCATACGATGTATGGAGCGCAGCGAGGCGATTACAATCCAGAGTTTGCCTTTCTCTTACCACAAGTTATTTTAGATGCCATTTATTTGGGGTATGCAAAAGGAGGAATGCACCTCAATTGGATTATTCGTACGCAAAGCACCAATGGTCAAGACCGTGCTACATTCCCTTATATTATTATGGGAAATGGTGCTGTAGGGGAAACAGCAGAGGGAGCTGATGCCAAATTCACAGATGTGGAAGTAGGTCAGAAGCGTCCAAAAACCACCAAGCTCATGGGAGGTATCAAAATGACCTATGAGGTACTCAGAAGCACCACACTGATTAATTTAGCCGATGCACTCTCTTATATTGGAGAACAAATGGCAATGAAAGCCGATGCTATGGCAATGAAAGTCTTGATTAGTGGAGATATGGCTGATGGGAGTGAATCTGCTCCTGTGATTGGAGTAGATTCGGCAGGAGCATTTTCTTCAAAAGACATCAAACGAGTCATCGCTCAAATGGCTCGCCTTTCCTACTCTTCTAGCCGTATGATTACAGGATTAGATGCAGGAATGGAGATTGATGAGCTACCAGAATTCAAAGGATTTAGTGGTCAGACAAAGCAGTTTCGTTTGCCTCCACTGGGCGTTCCACAAGATTTTACTCGTGAAATTTTCACGATGCCTTCTGAAAATCAAGTGCTTCTACTTGACCCCAACAAGGCGATGGTAAAATTAGAGGAAACAGGAATTATGATTGAGCAAGATAAAAACATTGTCAATCAGACGGTTGTAGGAGTTGTTTCAATGAATGTAGGTTTTGCTATTGCTCGTCGTAATGGAAGGGTGATTTTAGACAAGACAGCAGCTTTTTCTACTACAGGCTTCCCGTCTTATATGGATGTAGATGCTCTTTTAGCTGAATTTTACACCCATTAGAAGCTGTCTAATGGGTGCTATTTTCTTTTTACAATTACTACATAAAATTAAGTTACACGTATGGAAACATTATTTGTTACGATTGCCCCTCACGCCAATCAGTTTTGGGACCCTAGCAATAAGAAAACAAAAATGCTTGTGGGTAGAGGTATTTTCGAAGTTCAATCTACAGCAGTCATTCAGCAAGGTATTGCTAGTGGGGCGTTATCAAAATCGTCAAAAGAGGAATTTGATAGACAAGAAGCTGCCAACACAGAAAAACCTGTGAGAGAACAAAAGCCTGTTGAAAAACCAAAAGCAGAGGATAAAAAACCTGCTGCCAAAACAAGTTCTAGTACCACTAAAAAGTAAATACTGAAGTATGCCACTTACCATCAAAGATATTATCCAAAACCGTTTACCGTTTCTGAATTATTCAGATACTACGGTAGATGCACGTTTGGATAAAATAATTTCAGAAGTCCAATGGACACTGCAAAAACCTTTAGGTAAGGACGATGCAGATGTGGAATTGGAGGCGAGTTATTCGCAGCAAGAAATTATTTTGATTGGTGTGTATGTGGCATATTTGGTTGTTCTTAGAAAGGCATTTACAACTTTAGCAGGAGATACAGAAACTTCGGAAGAGGCTTCTGCCAAAACCTTGAAGAAGGCAAAAGCCGATGTAGTAGAAGCTGAATTTCATATCAGTAAGGCAAGTGATGGCTCTTCTATCCAATTGGATACCGAAACATTACTTGCTTCACTAAAAAAGGAAATTTGTGATACAGCAGCACTTTTAGGGATTACTTTAGTGATTTGTCAAGTATGCAAGAAGGGTTTACCTTTTGCTTTTCGTGTCAATCAATGGTAATCAAAAGTTGAAGTTATGGCTAATTTACTTTCTCCAAATGACCTAGGTCAAATCGATAAGGCTTTTCAAAAAGATCTTCCAGATACCTTTTTGAAAAACGATATTATCTACCACTTAGCAGGGCAGATATATGATCCATTTATGGAGAGTAATACCGATACGAATTTTACAGATATTCCACTCAAAGGACTGATTGTAGATTCGGATTCCAAGCAAGATGCACAAGTGAGGTTTACTCAGATGGGTAGAACAGATATGTCAGAACATTATGTCAGTATCAATTTTGCCCAGCTAGAAAGTAATGGTTTAGTAGATGGAAACAGAGAGCTTTTAATGCAGCCGAATGCTGATTGTATTTCTGTGAGAGGTAATCGCTATGAAGTGACTGCTGTAACACAAGTGGCTGATCTAAATGATTTGAAGACTTATGTTAGGATAAGTTACAGAGATAACATCAGACCCAAAAAATGATGAGTTATGCCAGTTAGGAAGTTTGGAGATTTTGGAAAGGTCAATAAGGTTTTTGAAAACTTAAATCAAAACCTCATTAAAGCTGAAAAAAACATCTTGGCTAGGATAGCCTCAAAAGCTGAACAACTTGCTGTGGATAGAATAAAATCGCAACCGAGTGAGTGGAAACGACTCAGTCCTGCTTATCTGAAAAGAAAATTAGGAGGCAGTTGGGGAAGAATTAGGAAGGATGGAAAAAGAGACCGAAGATTTAAAAATAGGTCAGAAAAAATTTTGATTTCTAGTTCTACCTATATCAATTCTATAACTTCCAATGTGAGTAATTCTTTGGTGGCGTATGCAGGTGTTCCTAAGAATGCAAAATACGATAACGGAGAGAGCGTAGCTAAAATAGCAGCGATTCACGAGTACGGTTCTACTAAAAGAAACATTCCAGCTCGTCCTGTATGGCTACCCGTAAAAAATCAAGTGAGAAACTATATTCTAACTTCTCCAGAAATACCTAAAGAAATGAAAGGAGCTTTGCTTAGAGGAGTGAAATAAATTAATACGAAAAAATGTACTTCGAACTATCACAACTAGACCGAGCTTTTTACGACTATCTGCGAAGGAGACTCGTAGAAAATGGCTATTTGCCAGATATTTCTACACTTTCAGAATCAGATTATAAAGCTCAAATGATGTCAATGACTACTAATCAAAAAGTGGTTGAAATTTTTGGTGTAGGTTCAGTACAAGCACGGGGTAGAGTGGATGTAAATAAGATTGTCATTGATAGGATTGACCTTTCTCCTGCTGATATTGGTGCTTGGGGAACAGTTCGTTATCAAAAAAATGAAACAGCATATAATAAATACAAACGTCCTCCAGCCACCTATAATGTAACCTATCAAATAGGGTTTGTTACAGATAGTACGAGAGAAGAAAGAAAACTTTTGAACCTCATTTTGTCCACTTTTGGCGCAATGGGCTGCAAAAATGGAATAAAAGAAGACTTTACAAAAACAGAAAACTATTTTGATTATAAGCAAGTAGATTTCAAAGATAATTCAGATGGAGATTATTTTGAGAAAATATTTAGATACCAAGTATCAAATGTTTTTATAACTCCTGACTCATTAGAAAGTGATAGCATTGGAACGTTGAAACAAATAGATATTGAAACGATAAACGAGCAGGACAACGAATAAACTATTTTGATAATTTTAAATGATAGAATAAAATGCCAAAACCACAAACTACCGTATCTTTTAGGGAAGATACTCAAAAAGCATTCAGTTTAGGAACTGCAAAGTTTGCCGTTCAAGTTGTAACCGAACGAGGTGTTGCAAATGAGCCAAAAGAAGTCCGAACGGAAAGAGAGTTTATTAGGTATTTCGGACAAGTTACACATCCAACAGCAGAAGAAGCCGTTCGTGCATTGCGAAAAGGAGCAATTCTTATCATCAATCCACTTTATAAATTTACAGCAGGAGAAACTGTCGGAACAAAAGCAAGTGTAGCCATTACGGTTGGAGCAGAAACCTTGACAGTTACAGCAAAGGAAGTCGGTGAAGGTTATAACGGAATTGTAGTAAAAACGTCCTCTCCAAGAAGTCGAAAAGCAAATGTTGTAGATTTGAAAATCTCAAAAGGAACTGAGTTTGATGAGAATATTTATGATGTACCAGTTTCTCTTACAGATGCAGAAGTTATAAATATAAATAAGAAATTAATCAATGTTTCCTTGTCGATTTCTGCTACACTTACACTCACAAATGCTCTCACAGGAACACTTGTATCAGGAGTAAAAGATTCTAGTGCTTTGCTTCCTGCTGATATTGTTGCAGCAGTAAGTGCAGCGTACCAAGACTTTGATTTTGGCGAAGTTTTTCATTTAGTCAATCTTTATTATACAGATTTTGAAGTAGATGCTGCCTTTGTTGCGCTAGGAGAAGCAAAAAAACTATCCGTTCATTTGCCTTTACCTTTACATGTTACGGTTGCTAATGCCATTGCACAACGAGAAGGAACAGGGACATTTACCCACCAACCTATCAATTCATTGTTTGCTGAATATTGGATTGGACAGATTGAAGTTAGAAGTATTCAAGACCCTACTCAAATTATAGACTTGCACCCAATGGCTGATATTATGGCTGCCATTACAAAAAAAGATGCAATCGGTCAATGGTTGAGTGCCTCGGCTGCTGACTATGGTTTGTTAGATGGAGATGTATTAAATGCTCGTAAATTCACAGACTCAGAGCTTGACCAAATTTATGATGCAGGAATCAACTTTATTTCTCGCAAGTCTGGTTTAGGAATAAAATTGAATGGTAATAATTCGCTTTTCTTAGATAAATCTAAACTGTCTAGCAAAAGAAATATTGGCGATTTGACAATCTATAACCTTCGTTGGACAGAGCTATTAGGTGATAAATACTTAGATAAGCCTGCTGATATTCAAACTATTCGTGAAATACATAGAGAGGCATTGGAAAACTTAAATGATTTAGTAGCACGCAGAGCAATTACTGAATATACTTGGGTCGGAGACCAAGAAGCAAATACACTTGATGAACTCGTGTTAAACGATAAGACTCAATTTCAACTAGGAAATTACAAAGTTGAAAATTATGTAGTTCCTACTGGTTCTCTTGAGCAAATTGGAATTGAAACAGTTCTTACACAAGGTGTTAGTTCTGCCTCTGCTGTTCTAACGTAGAATAGCTTTTTGAAAGTTTTTGATAAAAAAATGATAATCATAAAAAAAAAATAGTATGTCAGCAAATACAGGAAATTATTTAACAGCAGCCAAATTTAGGCTAGAAATAAGTGGTATTGATGAAGTGCTTTTTCAAGAAGTCCAAATACCAGAAAGAGAAATTGAGGTAGCCACAATGAGAAGACCTACTGATGAATATGATAAAGAAATTCCTACAAAAGCAAAGTTAGGAAGAATGACTGCAAAAAAGCTCGTACCCATTGGAAGTCCAGATGCTTACCTTGATAAATGGCACGAAGACGTATTAAAATTACCTCGCCAAGCTTATGCTCGTTTTGCAGTTTTGGTGCAATTAGCTCCTGATGAAAAAACACCTGTAAAATCGTATGACTTAGGAGAAATATTCCCAACTAAAATCTCTGTCGATAACCACGTTCGAATGTCTTCTGACTTAATGTATGAAACCATAGAGTTTTCTGTAAGCCGTATGAAGGTAATATCACTATAAAATCTTTGCATCAAATTTCATAAAAAGAATAGAATAGATAAAAAATGAACGCAACAAAAGTATATACCCTCCAATCAGGAGTAGAAGTAGAATCAGAGTTTATCACAGGTAATCATTTAGAAATTTTCAGTAAACAAGGCACAAAAAACAACAAAACAAAAATGTTACTTGCCCTTGTCAAACGAATAGGCGATAACAAGAATATCAAACTTTCTGATATTGAGAAAATGCCTATCAATGATGTTACTGATTTGATGATTCAACTTCGCTTAGATTGTTACGACCCAGAAATAGCCTTTGTTTTGGAATGGGAAAACCAAGAAAAAAACAAGTTTAAGCATGAACATAAAATTGAGCTTACCGAAGACTTCTTTGAAAAACAAGCTCCTGAAAAGCTCATAACTTCTTACGATGATTTGGAATATGAATACGATGTTCAGCTTCCTGTTTCTAAAGCAAAAGTGCGTTTGAAAGTTCTTACACAAGGCGATTTAGACAAACTAGGTGGAACTATAAATCTGCAAGATGTCCATTTGAATACACTTTTGGAATGGAGAAAACCACGTATCATCACAATAGATACAAATACAGATGGAAAAGAAGTCGAAAGACCAAACAAATGCGACCTCAAAAAACTCATTGCTAGAGATTTATCTTTTCTGCAAAAACAAGTCAATCTAAAAGAAGGCAAGATAAATACTTCGTATGAGTTTACACATCCCATTAAAGAACTTGCTTTTCTACCAAAACAAACAGTTGATATTGTAAATAGTCTTGGTTTTTTGTTCCCTTCGCTGACGTAGATTTGTTTGAAACTTGGCTCTCTGTGAATTATGGAGGAATAACTATTACAGAAGAAGAATTTTATAAAAAAACAGTCAAGAAAATAATAAGAATGATAGACTGGCTCAATAATCAGAAAGCGAAGGAACAGGCAGAGTTAGAAAAATAAATTTTATGTAATGCTTATGTGATTGAGGCAATGAAATATTTATAAAATGTTTGTTTGCAATGTTCAGATAAGCATTTTTTATGTGATGGTAATGTGATTTTGATAGAATAGAAAAGTATGTTCCCGACATTGATGTCGGAAACATAAGGATAAGGATAGCGATAGAATAATTTGATAGGATAAAAAGGATAGCATAAGTAGAGAATAGATGAACGCAGCAAATATTTTAGGGATAGGTTTAGTCTTCACGCTCAAAGACGAAGTTTCAAATGCAGCCCAACAGATGACACAGAAGTTTAAACAATTAGACTATGTGTCGTCGGAAACGGCTGCTAGAATGGAATCTTCATTGAAGGGAATTGGTACTGGCTTTAAGATGATGGGAGCAGGGGCTGCACTTCTTGCTCCTTTGGGTTTGGCTGTCTCCAAGTCGATGGAGTTTAACAAAGCTATTTCGGCTGTAGGTGCAGTCTCTAATGCCTCTGCTCAAGATTTGACTAGGCTTAAAGAACAGGCTATAAAATTAGGTTCTGAAACTGAATTTACTGCCAAACAAGTTGCTGAAGGTCAGAAATTCCTTGCTATGGCTGGCTTTGATGTTACCGATACGATGGCTGGAATGAGAGGAATGTTGTCTCTTGCTTCGGCTGGGAATTTAGACCTTGCTCGTGCTGCCGATATTGCCTCTAATGCAATGGCAGTTTTTGGAATGAAAGGCTCAGAAGCTCAGAAGGCTGCTGATGTTTTGGCTGCTGCTGCTACAAGCTCTAATACTACGGTTCAATCGTTAGGCGAATCTATCAAATATTTTTCTGGAGCTATTGCTACCTACAAAATACCAATGGAAGAGGCTACGGCTGCCATTGGTCTTATGGGTAATGCTGGCTTGCAAGGTTCTGTGGCTACGACGGCTCTCTCTACGGCTATGGCTAAATTTGCAAAGCCTACTGCCGAAATGAAAGAACTATTTGGTAAGCTAGGTATATCTATGTTCGATGCTAAAGGTGAGTTTGTTGGAATGCCAAATATGATATTACAACTTACAAAGGCTTCTGAAAATATGACACCAAAGATGCGAACTATGATAAACTCTACTGTTTTTGGTGCTATGGCAGTCAAAAATGGTGTTTCTCTAATGAATGCTACCTATAAAGATGCTAACGGAACAGTTCTCAAAGGTGCTGCTGCAATGGAAGCCTACACTAAAGTATTGGAAAACTCTGAAGGTGCTGCCAAGCGTATGGCTGATATGCAGCTCAATAACCTTGCAGGGTCATTTACAAAATTACAATCAGCCACCGATGGTTTGCTTATTCGCATAGGGGACAAGCTAGAACCTATCATAAAACAAGTAGTGGATAGGTTTACCTCGCTTGTTGGTGTGATGACCAATGTAATGCACTCTCCAATCGGAGATTATATTATTGGAATTGTGGCTGCTTTGGGTACAGGCTTAGTCGCCTTAGGTGGTTTTGTCTCTGCTTTTCACGCTGTCAAGTTTGCTATGCTTGCCGTGCAGCCTGTTTTGGTTATGCTCAAGGGAACTCTCATTTCTACACTCGTTCCACTATTGCCCTACATTGCTGTGGGAGCTGCCGTAGCTGGTGTCATTTATGGTTTAGTGAAAGCTTATCAAAGTTTTACCAATGTTTTAGAAGGTAATGCTGCTCCTGCAACTGGCTTTTTAGGTTTTATGCAAAAAGTAGGAGGAGCTATCCACGCTGTTATAGAAATTTGGAAATCTGCCACCAACGAAGGATTTACCTTAAGTGGAAAGTTATACGAGGCTTTACAGTCGGTAGGATTGGGAGAATTTGCTCTAAATATTGGCACATGGATAGTCAGAATAAAAGCCTTTTTTGTTGGAGCTGCCGAACGGTTCACTAACCTAAAAAATGTATTTGGTTCTGTATTCGATGCTTTTGGTAGAGTAGGAACAGCTCTGAATCCTATCTTTGATTTGTTGGGTAAATTTGGCTTTACAATAGATAAACTCGGAGGAGACGTAAGTGTATTTTCTCAGTTAGGTGGCTATGCCTTTGATTTTATAACGCTTTCTATTAGATATGTTGCCACTACTTTAGAGATACTAGCAAATGGAATTGTTTACGTAATAGACAACGTAGCTATTTTTGGGAGCTTCTTTGTAAATACCTTTACAGAAATAAATGGCTACATCGACCAGTTTAAAGGTGGAATGCTTACGCTGCCAGAGCTGTTTACTAAAATAGGAACGTCTATCGTAACCAATCTGTACACAGCCTTCAAAGCTCAATGGCAATCTTTCCAAGCTTTTGTAGTTAGTTCTATCAAAGCCCTGCCAGGGGGAGAGGCTATTGCAGGATTTTTTGGTATTGGAGATACTGGAGAAAGTGCAGCCAAACAAATGGCTTTATCTCAAGCAGGATTTGCAGGGCAAGCACAGTCAGATACAAGTATTGCTCCTCAACAAGTCCGTAGTTCCTTTTCTCAAAAAGTAGATAACATAAATAATGCAAGCGCAAGAGAAAAACAGGCTCAATACTATGCTGGAGAAGCTGCTAAGTTTAGTTTAGAAAATCCTGTTCCTCAAAATTCTAGCACACAAGCTGCTCCTGTCGTGCATAATCACATTACTGTTGATTTGGACGGAGAGAAAATACATAGAAATATTACAGAGCGTAAAGAGCTAGAGGATGCTAGAAGTTAGACCAACTTAGACGATTTTTAGACCTAAGTTAGACCATAAAAAATAACTCTTTCTTTCCCTCAAAACATCGTAACCCTTCCCAAACGTTCTCGTGTAGAGTAGTGTAAATTAAACACGAACTAATTAAAATCATGTAAAAATTATGTTACAACGACTTGATCCTGCAAAAATGACAAAAGAAGAAATTTTTGAAGTTATTATCTCCAATCCTAGCAGAGCACATTTTTTACTGATGAAAACAGAAGAAATGAGTAAAAAATATGATGAGGCTATAAAGGAATATGAACTACCAGACTGTCCAACCCGTAAAGATTTTTTGCAACAGAATCAGTACGGATTACTCAAAACTTTTATCTACTAAAAAAAATATGCAAACTATACAAGTAACTGACAAAGAAAAAGAGCTTATCAAACTAGCGTTGAAACTCGCTGCCGAAAAAAGTAGAGAAATAGCTACAACGTACTCCAAACTGACACTTAATAACCATCCACAAGATGAAGGCAAAAAACAGATGTTAGAAAATTTGTATGCGTATGAGGATTTGTTGGATAGATTGGGGCAGAAGTGTAATTTTAATTAATACATTATAAGTCTCCAAAAATTAAACCTTTCTAATATTTTTTTGTTTTAGATTTGCAAAGTCTTAAAAAAAATAAAAGAATTTGGCAGCTTCACTTCGCAAAATAATACACATCGATATGGATGCTTTTTATGCCTCAGTAGAGCAAAGGGATCATCCAGAACTGAAAGGGAAGCCTCTTGCTGTTGGAGGAGATGGTAAGCGAGGGGTTGTTGCAGCAGCCAGCTATGAAGCTCGTAAATACGGTGTATATTCAGCTATGTCTTCCAAAATTGCGTTGCAGAAATGTCCTCATTTGATCTTTGTTCGCCCTCGTTTTGAAGAATACAAAAAGGTTTCTTTACAGATTAGAGAAATTTTCTCAGAATATACAGATTTAATAGAACCTCTCTCCTTAGATGAGGCTTACCTAGATGTAACACACAATAAAAAGCAGTTCCCCTCTGCTACTTTGCTTGCTCGTCAAATCAAGGAAGAAATAAAAACTAAAACAAACCTCACTGCTTCTGCTGGTATATCTTTCAATAAGTTTTTGGCTAAAATAGCCTCTGACTTCAATAAACCCAACGGACTGTTTACTATTGTACCTGCTGATGCTTCTAAATTTATCGATGAACTTCCCATCAAAAAATTCCATGGTATCGGTAAGGTAACAGCAAAGAAGATGCATAAGTTGGGTATTTATACAGGTGAGGATTTGAAAAAGTGGAAAAAAAATGATTTGCTTAAGCATTTTGGTAAAGTAGGAGGCTTCTACTATCACATTGCTCGTGGAGAAGATTCTCGTCCTGTCAATCCAAATCGCACTCGTAAGTCTATTGGTGCGGAGCGTACTTTTTCAGAAGATCTATTAGAAGAACAGCAAATGCTAGAAGCTCTTGAAAAAATCACACAGAAACTATCTTCTATACTCATAGAAAAAAATATAAAAGGTAGAACAGTTACTTTAAAGGTAAAATATTCAGACTTTAAACAGATTACTCGCAGTCAGACTAGTATTGAGGATATTCAGACCAAAGAAGATTTTACAAAGGTTTATGTTGCCTTGCTCAAAAGTATTTTTCCTCTTAGAAAAGGTGTTCGATTATTGGGTTTGCAGGTTTCTAACCTCAGTAGTCAAGAAATGAGTAGTAAAGTAGGTATGCAACTTACCTTATCTTTTTAAAGAAAGCTTTGACTTATTTACATTTCATATACGATCAAGTTTATACCATAAAAAAACGCATCCACCTTCTCCAGTTGATGCGTTTTGTTTCTTTTTTATTCGGCTTCAGCAATCTTGGATTAAACTAAAAGCCCTATGCCTATTCTGTTGTTATCTAACTTCAAAAAAGATAGGCTGGATTTAAAGTCCATCTATTCGCTTTAAAAGTGTAGTAGCGTTTCTATGCTTTACCTTGCCTATCTGATGACAAGTTATTGGCAATAAACGTCTTGTTTTGAAAATGTAATAACCGAAAGAGAGTTTGATGAGCAGCTAAATCTCTGACGGATATTTTATTAAAGGGAGTAACTAAATGATGCTGACTACTAATATCCACAGCATCTGTATTGTTTGGTGGCATCTCTTCATCAAAATTGAAGTACACCAGTCTGTGGTTATTGACAAGTTCTTCAGTAAGCTGATTTGTTTCTTGAGTATCCCTCTCTACAAAGTATACAACGTTATCTTGCGAGTCATCTGATGGCTCGCTCTCTAAACTCAACAAAGTAAAACAAGGGATACAAGCAACAATTAAAACGAATAAAAATTTAAAATTTTTCATAGTTGGTAAATTTGGTTTAAAAAGGTTGTTGATTATCTAAAGTCAAATATAAAAATAATGAATCACTATTTTATAAAATTTTTAATAAATAGGCTATATTTTTGTAAATTTGATAAAATAAATCGCTTTTAATCAAAATATTTGTTGTGTATGGCTTTTTCAGAAGTATATAAGGAGGGATTGCGAGATAGGTTGAGGAAGGTACAAGTCGTAGAAGAGAAGCAAGTTTATAATTGGAAAGAAGACTTAGAGAAGATACTCAAGAGTAAAACAGTAAAAGTGTTGAAATTCTTTGCTCGTAAGAGAGTAAAGAAAATATTAGATACTGCTGAAAAACTTGTACAGCTCATCGTATTTATTGAAAACTTAGGTGGTTGGGAGAATTTCAAAAACGTTATTTGGAAAATTATCGAACTAGGAGGTACAGAGGAGACGGTCGCTAGACTAGAAGAGAAAGACGTTAGAAAGCACTGAATACGAAGATTTTTGAGATTATAAATTTGGCTTGAATGGAGATGATTATAAATATTTTTTGGAGCATTCAGATACTGTTATCAGTATTAGTTTTAGGTTCTTTAGTTTACTCTAAAATAAAAAAGAAAAGGGTATTAAGCGATTTTGCTTTTGATATGTTAATAGGCGCAATACTATCTGTATATTGTATAAGAGGATTTTTAGAGTCTTTATTGACTACTTTTTATATAGTTCCAATAACTATGTTATTAGTAGTTCTCTTTGCTGTTATTTTTAAAAAACATAAAAAGATATAGTGAAGTATGAATCCTTTTAATGTTTTATCTTTGAATAGAAAAAAAACATCTTAAATCTAAAAGGCTACGTATCATGAACTCAAAAATTATTTTGAATAAAGATTTACCTAATTGTCCTAAAGGTAGAGTTTTCAAACAAAATATCAATGGAGATTATTTTCACTCTATGACAGACAAAGAGGCTATTGAGGGAAGTTTAAAAATGTATAAATTCACTAAGGAAGAGGTTAAGAATAATCCAGAATGGTTTTCAAAGATCTAATAACATATTATGCAGCACCAACTATCAGCCATTGATGGTTCTATCTACATCTTAGAATTATCCGAGCCATTTGGAAGACTAGAATTACAAGAAGTACCCAAAGAAATTGCGAAACAACGTACTGGAAACTATGCAACAGTTGATGTTCCAGGACGTAATAATCCATTGCACCATTATACAGGAGGTGGTGACACTTTTTCTATGTCGTGTCAGTTCGTTTATGATGGGAGTAATGAAGATACGGTACTACGAGATATAAATTGGCTAGAAGGACTGATAGCAAACGATTCCTATAATGCCCCTACAAGAAAAGTGAAGGTTATTTTCGGTAATTTATTTTCTAATAAAACCTATATTGTAAAGAGTGTCAGTAGCAAGTTTACAGATTTCGATAATCAAAACGGTTGGAAGGCGAGAAGAGCAGAAGTAAGTATTTCCTTTGAATTATCTATGGAAACAAACCGAAGTATAAATGACATTAGACAATTTTGATTATGGCTACTGAAAAACCAATACGATTACACGAATCTAATCTCTACGCAGGAGGAACGCTTACCATTTTTGATGATGGTAGGAGAATTTTAGAAGCTAAAGAAAGAACTCCTGCTAAAAATCAAGCATTTCAAACCCATATTGTAGTTGCTGGGGATGACCTTACCATTTTAGCATATAAGTATTATGGCTCTTTGGTTACAGAGGCTAAGAACTATTGGCATGTCATTGCTGATGCCAATAATATTGAAAAACCGTGGCGTTTGGAAGAGTTGATTGGAGAAGAAATTATCATCCCAGATATTTATCAGTGGAAACTTAGTTAAAAGTTAATACCATATTAGTTATAAGGCTCATTTTTAAAATCTTCTTTGAATTTAGCAATAATTTCTTGTGTAGTTTTTATAGTGTGAATTATAAACGTTTGATTATTAATTATTTACACTAATTTACACGACAAGAAACAGCATTGGTTACTATTTATCACAGATAATCTAGTTGTTTATAAACCTAATAATATTAGCAATAAATAAAAATATTAGTATCTTTATATTCGTTAATCACTAAAAATAATAGCAAATCTATCTGTCCTACATTACAACTACTAAGATACTTATTCAAACAAATAAAGAAATGTTCTCTTTTTTATCAAAACAAGAGTCGAATATCGATGTGAATCAAAAAAATAAACAAGCCTTGGAATTAGGCACAAAACTTCTCAGTTCTTTCACATTAGATGAGATAGAGGAAATGATAGATGACGCAACTTGTCTTGCCTCGACACACCCCTCACCAGAACTCCCTACTGATGAGAAGAAACTTATAGCAAAGCTGTATCATTTCAGAAGGCTTTTGAGGAAATAAAAAAAGCTCTCAAATACATGAGAGCTTTCCAAAACTACTTGTAAACCACAAAGGCACACCAAGCCTTTACAAACAAATGAAAAATCAGAACTGAAACAAATCATTGTTTACGAGCAATACAAACTTAGCAAAATATTTCTATAATTTTGATATATTTTCAATAAAAACAATTATTTTTGATAAAATCATAATTTTAAAGCTATTTTATTGAGATTTGATAATGAGTGGTGTAGTAGGCTCTCCTTTTTATAAGATAATCATAGCTCCTACTGGAGAGGATATAACTCCTTTGGTGGACAGCTTTTCGTATGAAGATACGATAGAAAAAGACGACCTACTACGCATTTCAGTAAGTCTAAAAAATGTATTTGAATTAGATGAAGACTGGCTTGTGGCTGGGGAGAAGTTGCGATTTATGTTTGGTTATATCGGTGGGCTTCAAACGGAAGAACGAGTAGCCAAAATTTCGGATATTTCCAGTTCGTACGGAGAAGTTATCAAAGTTAGAATTGATGCTGTTGATGTAGGACAGTTTATGAAGGAGGAATTTTCTAACAAAATTCATAAAGACAAAACACTTTCTGAATTAGTAGAGGAAATGGCTGATACATATTCGTATAAAACGGATGTCATCCAAACCAAAAAGAAGTATCCGTATTTACCACAAGCACAAAAATCTGATTTTGATTTTTTGATGCAACTAGCTAAACGAGAAAATTTAGTTTTTCGTGTAAGTGGTGACACGCTTATTTTAGAGAAGAGAAATCTTCTAAAAGAAGCTGTCAAAACTTATACTTGGGGAAAAGATATTATTTCTTTTGTACCAAAAGTCAAATACACTAAACAAGATACCTCTTCTCAAAAAATCACTTCTTATTCTATCAACCCTCAAACAAATGAGATTCAGAAAAGCGAAGCTAAAAGTGAGAATAAAGAGAAAGAAAAATTAGGAGAATATAATATAAAAGTTGATGCTAATGGCAATGCTAAAAAAGTGTTCCCCAAGAAAAAAGCAGAATCCGAAAAGTCAGAAGATGGAAAGCTAGTGCAAGGAAGCACAGACAAAAGTCAAAATGATGGCTTAGTCAATACATTACAAGAAGATAAGTCGTTGGCAGGAGTTACGGCAAAGCTAGTCGTAGAGGGAAATCCATTACTCAAAGCTAATGATATTCTGACAATAGCTGGTGTAGCAAAAAAGCACGAAGGAAACTGGAAGGTAATGTCAGCTAAACACGATGTAAGTGCAGGTTCGTATTATAAAACCACTTGTGAGCTCAAGAAAAATGCAACGAGTAAATCAGTTACGAATGTACAGCCAGATAAGGCTAGTTCGAAAAGACAACAAGTGAACACAACACAAGGAAGTACAGCTGTTAATGAAGCCCAAAGCAAAGTTCTTGTTTTTGATGCCAATGGAAAGGAGGTAAAAAATGGATAGACAATTCAAAAAGGTTGTTCAAGAAAAAGGCTTAGAAGAAGCTGGTAGATTTTATGGATTGTATCACGGTATTGTCGTAGAGAATGAAGACCCTGAAAAGCGAGGACGCTTGAGGGTAAAAGTCCCTTCTATTTTTGGAGACCAAGTTTTAGAGGAATGGATCTATGGAAAGTCTATTTTTAGTGGAGACACTATTGGTATTTGGGCTATTCCTTCTACTAAAAGTGGCGTTTGGATTAGTTTTGTCAATGGAGAGGCTTCAATGCCGATTTGGGAAATGGGTTGGTTTTCAGACAAAGCAATGCCGAAGGAGTTCAAAGACCGTTATTTGGATGGGATTAGTTTGAAGCATGATAGAATATTCATTCAATCTAAAGAAGCAAGTATTGAACTCTTTGAGGATGGTAAAATTGATATTGTAGGCAAAGCTGATATTTCTGTTTTCACAACAGGAGGAAAAATCGAATTGAAAAACTCTACTCAAAATCTAAAAGGATTATTGAATGAATTGAAGGAAATACTCTTGACTTTGAAAGTAGCAATGAATGGAACTCCTCTCAGCAATAGCTTGACACCAGATACCATCGCATCATTAAGCAGTTGGAGCTTTAAAGTAAATCAATTACTAAAATAAGATGAGCCAAAAAATCACAGGAACTGGACTGGCATTCCCCTTCGAAGTAGATTCGGCAGGGCGTTCTGTCTATGTTTCAGGACAAGAGCTTATCAATCAATCTTTGGGAATTATTCTATCACAACCAACGAATCAAAAACCGTTTATGCCAGAGTTTGGAACGCAGATAGAACGGTTTAGGTACGAACCCAATGATACGATTTTGCAAACGCTTTTGCGTGAGTTTATCGTTGATGCTATCACAAGATGGGAGAAGAGAATCAGAGTAAAAGATGTAGTATTTGAAACTTCTACAGAAACTACAATCAAATGCATTATTAGCTACCAAATTGTAGGAAGCAATGAAGAAGGGACTTACACCTATCCTTTTTATCGTGAATTAGACTACTGAAAAAAGTTATGGAAATATTAGAAAAAGAAATTGAAAAGAAGGGGAATATCTTAGAACTGCAAAAAAGACTACAAAATGAAATAGGAAAGTTTTGTAAGGAGAAAGATTTTAAAATCAGCTATACAGAACTGAATGCCGTTCTAATAAAGCTTTTACACAATAACAACGAGTACGAACTGAAAGGATTGATTGAAGAAGCACAGAAAGAAGAAGGAAAAAATAATTTTAAAGAGATATGAACAGCAAAAATGAATGGGTAGGATATGCAGATAGAAGTCAGGAACAGATAATGGATTCTGTCTTGCCTAAACTTTCTACAAAACTACCACGTCATACCGACCATTCTCCAACAGAGCCACTGGTACAAATGCTCTTTGTTTGGAGTGCTATTGCAGGAATGCTGAATTACTACATCGACAAACAAGGAGAGGAAGCGTTTTTAGTTACAGCTACTCGTTACAAAAATGTTGTCAAGTTTGCCAAGATGGTCGGCTACCGAATCAAAGGAATGATTCCAGCTTCGGTAGAGCTTCGTTTTTTTGTTGAAAGTCCATTGCCTTCAGATGTGCTTATTCCCATCGGAACAGAAGTTCAAACAGCAGATGAAATTATTTATACCACTACAGATAACCTCATCATTCTAGCAGGAGAAACAGAAGGTTTTATCGATGCCGTGCAGCAAATTTCTTTCAGCAATATCTCTGTTGGAACTTCTGACGGCACAGCTTCACAAGTCTTTGAACTCATTGAGGAAATTGTTGATGGCTCAGTATCCGTGTTAGTAGATGGACTGGGTTGGACTTCTAAAGATTCTTTTTTAAAATCATTCCAATTAGATAGAGACTTTGTAGATGGTGTAGGGCAAAGTCGTAAAATGGAAATTGTTTTTGGAGATGGTGTAAAAGGAGAAATTCCACTTGTGGGAGCAGATATTACTGTAAATTATGCTGTTTCACAAGGAAGTGCAGGGAATGTATCTGAAAATACCATTACCGATATTATTTCTTCTGTGGCAATGCCAAGTGGATTTATATTAAAAGTGACTAATCCAGACCGTGCGAGTGGTGGGGCTGATGTTGAGACCTTAGAAGATTTGCAAAGAAAGATTCCAATTTTTATTCGCACACAGGATAATATGGTAACAGGGCAAGACCATAACGATGTTCCTCTTTTAGCTGCTGGTGTAGGAAGTGCAGGACATTTCTTTGAATGTGGAAAATATGTAGATATTTATATTTCTCCACTTGGAGGAGGAACTGCTACGCAAACACTCTTAGACAATGTCGCTGATTTTCTTGAACCACGAAGACTTATTACTACCAAACTAACGGTTAGGAGTGCAGGGGTGCTGCAAGCTAAAGTCAAGTTTGTCATTCAAGTGCGCTCTAATTTTGTTCGTGCTGATGTAGTGGCTGCTGTGAGAGCAAATCTTTTGAATTTTCTCTCATCAGACGTGCAAGTAATTAGAGGGAAAGTCAAAATCAATGACTTGGTAGAGGTTGTCGAAACGACAGAAGGTGTGGATAGTTCGGATACGATATATTTCTATGTAGAACCATTTGCACGTCCACTTCTTGAAAACACTACGGAACTGCTTTGGAATAAAAGTCTTTTACCAGCTTCATCAGAAACCATAAAATGGGTAATTACCTTCGTGTCAGCTACTTCTTTTAGAGTTTCAAAAGATAGAGTTTCTTTGGGTACGGCAAGTGTAGGCACACCTATTACACAAAATGAAATTCAATTTACGATTTTACCTAGTGCAGAGTATGCTGTAGGCAAAAAATGGGAATTTTATACCTATCCGTACTCTAAAAATTTGTTGTTACAAGAACCGTCTATTGTACTGGCTTACACAGATGATGTTCTGATAGATTCGGAAGGAGGACTTTGATGGGATATTGGGCAGATAATATAATAAACTACTTTGGCGATGCTATCAAAGAAATAGATAGGCAAGGCGTGGTCGATGCAGATGGAAAAGGAGAGTTTGAAAGGTACAATGAGATTATAGGAGAAGACATTGATGATAATATTGAACCCTTGCTGGATAATCTGATTGAAAATACGATGCTTGCTGATACGATGTATAGTCGTTTTGTTCCTCTTTTAGAAAAGACTATCGGAATAACAATGCGCCTAACCAATAGCGAAGATTTAAGACGAAAGGTTTTAAAGTTTGCTTTTAGGCTGTATCAAATTAGAGGAACAACATTAGGCTATGAAGTTCCCCTTCGAATGCTTGGGTTTGAAAGTGTGGAAATTGTAGAGAGTTGGGTCGTCTCTTCTTTTGATTCTCCTTTGACCCTGGATGATGCTGTGCGTAGATTAGATAGTGGAGGGAGATGTCAGAGCTGCTCGCCGTATGAATTGTATTTGACAGGAAGTTTGGAACTAACAGCTGAAATTATGCGAGCTGTAGGAGAAGTGATAGAGTTTAACGAGCCGATAAATGCACGATTGACAGCTCTCAAATACAATGGAGAAGACGCACTTGCTAGTCTAATTCGCTTTAGAATTTACAATGGAGACTTACTCTATGAAAATTTATCTCTCTACGATGTGGATTTTGTATTGAATGAGAACAAAGAGTTAGTCGCACAAGGACCCGATGCACATAGATTTAGAATAGAAAATGGAAATATTTATTTGAGGACGATATAAAGAGATGGATAGAATAAGATAGTTTTAAATTGATAGAATAATGGCAGAAACAAATTTAGGACAAGTAGGAGCGATATGGCTCAATGATGCCGAGCCACCACACAAAAATATGTTGTGGCTAAAGACCATCAATCAGCTGACAAACGAAAAAGAAGGATTGATTTGGAATGGCATTGAATGGATAAATATACAAGGACAAAGTTTTTACTGGAAATCAGAGTTTGATGTAAATACAGATTACACAAAAAATGATGTGGTTAGATTTAGTGACCAACTCTATATCAAGCTCAACAATACCACAAGCAGTGGAGATACTCCAGATGTGAGTGCTGATTTTGAACTGTTTCTACCCTCTCTAACTCCGTCTGGAGAAGAGGGAAGTGTTCAGTTAAAAGATGCCAATGGACGATTTTTCGGCAGCGACTTGCTTAGTTTTATTGCAGGTGTATTTTCTGTTTATGGTAGCTTTTTTCTAAAATCAAATGCAAGTTCAACAGGGAATGCTTTAGAGGTTAAAAATAGCTCCAACACAACTTTGGCGAGAATTACAAACGATGGCTATATTTTAGGAGGTACAACGGTTGCTAGAGTAGGTTTTAATGCTTCTAATTATACTCTTTATCAAGCAGGAAGTGTTGCTGTTTTTGTGAATGGCGTGGTTAGAATGAACGTACTACACGATTCTGTAACACTTTCTGTTCCTCTGTTAGTCTCTGAAATTAGAAACGTAACTAGCATTACTTCTGGAGCTAATATGTTATTCCGAAGCTCACAAGGAGGAGCAAACTCTAAAGGCTTTGATATGGGTTATTATGCAGGAAAAGGAGGTACAGATTCGTTTAAGAGTGGTGTGATAAAACTAGGTTATACACAGCGAAATAATGTCGATGTAGATGTTTTGACAATACAAGAACTCAATCCCAACAGTACCGATGGCAAAGCTCGTGTGATATGGAACATAAAAGAAATCTATGCCGATGATACAGAAGCTGTTAATGCAGGAGCTCCTGTAAATACAGTGTACAGCACTCCAACAGGAGAACTTAGAAGAGTCGTTTAATAAAAAAAATAAGTTATGAATCATTTAAAAGATATTTTTCTTCCTGTTCTCTTGAAAGAAACAGAAGATGTAAAGATAGAGGCGTGTGTAGTTGATATTTACATGGCTATTCTGTCCAATGCGATCAAAGTAGATGTTTTATTGGATACTAAAACACCCTTCAATTCAGAAGGGCATAAAGAAGTAAAAACAATAGATATTTCAAATGAGAATAAGATTCAAGTATATACCTCTGCTCAGACGCCCAAACACGATGTAGATGGAAATAAAGTCTTTATTGGCGAAATGGATATGTGGCTCAAATTAATGGGACAATATACGCTCAAACAATGTATGCAGCTCATACAACAATCGATGCAGAGAGAATTTGGACTGATACAAACACCATTTATTTACATAGAAGAGTAAGAAATAAGGTTTTAAAAAGATAGTATAAGATGGCACAGAAGAGATTTTTAGAGTATTTATCGGATGATTTAAGTTTTTCAATCAATGCGTTTTTGAATGGCATTCTGCCACAAGGACGTTATCGTGGATTTGACTTTGTCCCCACAGATAATTTATTTCTTTCGCTTACTCACGATACCACAGGATTTCAATATCCAAAAGCAGATGGAAAGCTTACACCTTTCTCTGGAGTAATTCGAACGCATCAGGGACTTAGCATTATGGAAGATGAACCGATGAGTTTACAAGTTTCTGCTAATACTTCATCTCATCCACGCATAGATTTGGTAGTCTGTGAGCATCAATACCAAGCCATTGCTGGTGGAATAGATGCCGAGTATTTTATTATTGAGGGAACGCCAAGTGAGAATCCAGTAGAACCAACGCTGAATAATCCTAACTTTCAAGTCGTTATTGGAAAACTTACTCTGCCAGCAGGAACAACACAGTTAGATAATCCAAATGTAGAATACGAGCAAGCTACCATTCCAGAACTCGGCAATAATGATTTGGCTGCTCGTTTCTTAGAACTGCTTAGTCAGTATGCCATTTTGCAAAATAATTTCAATACCCTTCAATCTAACTTCAATACGCTAAGTCAAGAAATGATAGATTGGAGAGACTTCTATCAGCCTGTAATGCGTTTTGACGGCATAAATATCCAATGGAAGTGGGCAGGAGAAGATGATACAGCGTGGAGAGATTTGATGCAAGGCATTGGTGTAAACCTCTCGGGTCCTGGCGAAATGGAGGTACGCATCTTAGAGGCGCAGTACCTACCTAATGCAGAAGTCTATGACCCTGCAAGTCCAACAGACAGAGACCACAATGTTTTAGAGTTCAATACAGATACCAATCTACCCAACCCTGCTACATTTTGGGTAAATAATCGTATTTGGGTTGCCCCTCAGACAAGAAGTTATAGAGTTTTACTAGACACTCTAAAATTGACGTGTGTACAAGCTGTAGATTTTGCAGCAATCAACGCTGAAAATGCTTTCCCATTCCCTCCTAGTGATGTATTAGTTGGTGATGCCGAGGGAAAGTGGTTTGGAGAAACAAATGTGGCTATTCCGAACAATGGTCTTCTAAGAGTAGAGATACTAAAAAACAATATCCCTATCTATGAAAAGGTATCTATGTTTAAGTTTGAAGATGGAAAGCCTATCGGACACGAAATACTAATCAATGTAATTGATGAGGTGTTTGAATTTGATGCAACGGATAATCTTAGCTTTATTATCAGTACCAAGCCAAATTATAATATTATTTCTGAAAGAATAGGCAGCGTAACAGGATATGCACAGCAAGATGAAAACACTTTTAAAAGGAGTGCTAACACGCAGTGGGTTATAAGAAATCATTATCAGATTACCACAGGACATTGGACGGTTACGCCTATGCCGTAACTAAAACGGCAGTTCCTCGTCCGTATAATAGAGGTCAGAGTAGGAATTCTGAGAAACTTTTTTAGGAAACAAATCCCTCCACCTAAAACAACGAATACGGAAAATCAAATTTCCCAAAAAGACGAGAGGTGTTCGTTTATGTGAAGGATAACCTGTTTTGCCAAATCTTTTCAAGAACGTTTTTCTATCAAAAAATAAGAAGAGCCACCAAGCACATTCTGTTCCTACTCTGTATTTTGGTCTTTTGTGAGAAATATAGCCTTCAATATTTGGCTTTATTTCTTCACTAAAAGATTTAGAGTGTTTGTAGATTCTTTCTACAGGATTATGAAATGTAAACTTACCTAGTTTGTACTTATCTAACTTTGTCCAAAACTCCTCATACACACCAGTTCCCATACAATTCCAACAAGGTTCTTCTTTCCATTCATTGCTGAACCAGCCTGTTGCATCGCAGGAATAGCAATCTTTTTTGATGTGTTGTATATCCTGTCCTACCTTTGTTCCATATTTTTTGAGTAGCTTTTGTTTGAGTTCATAAAACTCTTGTTTTGCTATCAATGGAATATCACGGTTGGCATAGTGGAATAGGTAGCCAAGAATATGGATGATTGGATTCATAATTTTTATTCTTCTGTTAAAGTAATGGCTTTGATAGGCACAGACGAAATAATTTGTAGTAATGATTCAACATTATCTATTAGTAGGCTCTTTGAACCTATTAAGTTATAACTCCCATCTAAAAATTCTCTGTATGTGATTGGGTAAGAGATGTCTAAACCTAAGGTTCTTGCCCTATTCCTTATTCTATCAGCTTCCTTATAATTTTGACAAACGATATAACTGAAAGTTTTTGCAGCCTCCTTTATCAAATCTGTTGTTTTTCCACTTCCTCTAGGTTTGTATATAATTTGCATAGGCTTTTAAAATAAATCTAAGGGTAATTCTTTTTTTCTTTCTTCAGATAAACAAATTTTAGCTTTTCTATATGGGAAGCCATCAGCACTTGCAAATTCAGCTCCATAAATAGAATTGTGAATTTCGCTAGCTACTTTGTACAAATCACTTTCAGTAGGGTTTTCTGGTATGGAAATTTTGAATCTGCTGGCTGCTTCTAGCAGTTCTTCTTTAGTTATAGGTTTTAATTCTTCCATTGAAACTCTAAAGAAAAACTCTCTATGCGATGGCATATACCTAGAACCTTTTCTAGTTTCTTTAGCTACCCAATAACCCATTGTTGACTTGACTATTAATGGCATATTATTATTGATTGATTAGTAAATTGGTATTTCCATTTTATCTTGTCCATGTATTGACAGTATGATTCTATAATTTTCAATATCTGACTTCCTAAATAATGCTGTTTGTATTGCTATGATAATTGCCTCCTCTTTATCTGCGTAATATAATCTTGGATAGAAACGATTACTATAACTTTGTTTTAGTTTGTAACCTTCTATCCAAACTTCAACTTTATAAAAAGTCGTAGGTAATACCATTTCGTACCCTGAGGTGTATTTAGAATAATTATTTGCTCCCTTTTCGTATAATTCATAACTCTCTGTTCCTTTCTCAAAAGGATTGTTCCAATGCCAATTGTCTTTTTTCTTAAAAAAGAGATTGTTTATTTTTGATAACAAGTTCATCTATGGGCATTTTATTAAATCAAAAACTTTATCTGTTTGATTGTAAGAGTAGATATACCTTCCTTCTTCTTCAATATCTATCTCAATGATAGCACTACGAATAGATTGTCCTTCAACTAAGTCTTTGAAGTAGTGCATTATTTCTCTTTCATCATCATAATCCCTCAAGTCTCCATAAAATACAACCAGCATTGCTGCTGAGTCAGAAATGTTTGGATTTTTGATAACATTATATCGCAAACTTCCTTCACTCCCGCAAGGTATAAATGAATTTTCCCACTCTGAACCATTGTTTATCGTACAAATTAGACCTAATTCTTTTTCAGTAGGAAGAGGAGGGTGTTTGTGCAAGATAGAATCAAATCTAATACTTGCGTTTACGTGCGTCCATTTACTCATTTTGCTTTTTTATAACTCGTTTAATTCCAAAGTCGGATTTTCTAATCTTACACATTTTATCGCTTTCTGAATCGTGAAACACAATACCTTCAATGTCATTTATTTCCAAGAAAGATTTTAACCCCTCAAAACTGAAATCTGTAATGTCTAATATTTCAGAGCCGTGTTTAATTAGATGATGTCCTTCAATACATTCAGGATTTCCTTGCACTTTTTCTCCACACAGTTCATAAGTACCATCTTCTTTATTTTCTAAATTATCAAAAGCTATAAAGTGCCACTTATTACTTTTATCTTCTCTTAGGCACTTTATCCAGTGAGGGTGATGTCCACTTTTCTCATCTGCTTCTTGACAAGGAATGGCATTAGGAGGAAGTTTTCTTCCCTTTTTTAAATCAAACCTCTTATAAAGTTCGCCATCAATGATAGCACAAGACGTTCCATCAAATTTTCGTGTGGGAACTCCAGAAATAAAAATCCATTTATTTTGAGGATTAATTTCATTTATAACTCGTCCTAAATCATTAGGGTCTTTTTTGTAAAGCGTTGATAGTTTTTTCATATTTTTATACAGCCATTTTATAATCAGCAAATTTTCTCAACTCTGCTACCGAAATATAATGGTCAGACATATAAGTAACTGAAAATGAAGGTTAAAAAAGATGTTTATCGAATGAGTGAACTCTAAATTCAATCTCCCCAAAATTCATTGTGTCTAAGCAAATCATTTGGTAGCCTGTATAGCTGCCTAACTTTTTAGCTGTGACAGAAATAGAAAAAGCATTATGTTCTTTTGCATACTGAAGACATACACTTTCTATCTTGCCAAACGTCCAGTATTTTTTAGCCCACTCTTTTTCAGAGTTGGTTTTTCCTTTACTGTAGTCTTTTAGCCATTCAGAGGAGATACTTTGTAATAATGTATCCACAAAGAATTCTATCCCATTAATATCTTTCAGTTCATCGTCCATTATTACGACAGGCTTTTTATTTGAATACTTGGTAGAAAGGTAGTCTTCAATAACAAACAGAATAACGAAAAAACATATCACTCCACTTACAAAAGGTAGAAGTACATTAAATATTTCAAAAACCATAATTGATATTTTTTTGTAAAAATTATTTTTAATATTCTAGCATCTGTATGCTATTCATTTTTTTAGTTTAAAATATCCCAGTCATTAAGCATCATCTCAAATGAGATGTACTTTTCTTTTAAGTCATTAAATTGATATTCTCTGTTTGAGGCAGAGTTTCTGACAAAAAATGACTTTCTATTCTCTGATAAGCGCAAAGTTATAGGGTTTACCCTGCTGCGTATTCTTTTTCCATCTAAAAAGGCTTTATATGCTTCTGAAAAGTCTGCCATACTTTAGTTGATATTTTTTTGTGAAGGTTATTTTTGATTATCAGCAGCCCAAGCTTTGGCTTTAGTTATTTTTTTATCTAATTCATCTCTTACTTTAGTGTCAAAGCTCTTTTTGTCTTCATCTTTTGTTTGAGGAATAGAACGATTCAACTTATTCAATTCCTCTACATCATTACACCCCTTTACGTATGCTTCATACTGTTTTTTACTTATGATTTTATCAAAATTTTCTTTTTCAGACTTATGTTTAGCAATAGACTTTTGAGCTTGTTCTAATTGTCCCTTAGTCATATTGTAATGACTTTCTAACCCGTGGAAGTTTTCTGTTAGATTTTTATTTTCAGCTTTATAATAAGCAAGGTCTTTTTCAACTTCTTTGAGAACAGCCATACCTTTTGTATTGGCTTCTTTATAAGACTCCAAGCTCTCTTCTAGCATTTTATATTGAGCCGTTACAGCAGTAAGTGTCTTTGCCAAAATGTTTGCTTTTTTGAGCTTACTATCATTTTCTTTGATGATAATCTGCCCAAATACAAACACTATGTAGAGCAAGGCAACAATAGGGAAAGTAAATCTCATTTCACTTTCTGCCATACTAGAAATGAGATATGAAGCAATAGCTAAAATAGCTAGAACTTTGAGAAAGCTATAGGCTGTCTTACTGCTAGAGGCAGATTGAAAGTATTCTTTCAACAGTTCGGCTGTTCTTGAAGGTGTTTCTTGAATAGCTGGACTCGGATGGGGGGTTTGATTTTCCATTTTTATAGGGGTTTTGGGTTTGGGTAGTTAGTTTTGTTTAGATAGGTTGCTTTTTAATTCCCAACTGCTTGAGAATAGCATCCATTTCTCTTTCAGCAGCTTCCTCATCGCTAGTATAAGATTTAGTAGCCTTGCTGATATCATGTTGTATCCTTGCTTCTTGATGTTTGTTGAAGGTTTTATTTAAAGACATCATGTATGGATCTTTCTCATAATCAAGAGCAATCTTTTCCG
>NZ_JAHDIG010000041.1 GCF_020630935.1 Bernardetia sp. | reverse complement strand
TTTCTCACTTCCAATGCTTCACAAAAGCCGTTCTCCAAACAAAAAATCGTATCGAACAATAAAGAGGAGCTACAACAAACCCTGCAATCGAACCAAAAAATATCACAAGAAAGATAAGTAACTTGGTCAGAATCTGAACACCAACTGCTTTTACTGTCGGAATCTGCCTTTTAAGAGGAGCAAAAACATATAAATTAGCTCCCATAACAGCAATAGCAATACCTACAATTGGAATAAACCCAAGTGCGATACTTAGAGGAAGCCACATGGCATAGCGTTTTTGGACAAACATCACATAAGCCTTTCTATTTTCTGAACTGTTCAAAATATGCTCTTTTTTACAAGCAGGACACGTTTTTTTACTTGTTTTGGTAGCACAAAATCCACAGCGTTCTTGTGAGAGTAGAGTAAGTGCATGTTTTTTTCTATCACTTGTTTCTTTATCTATTTGTGTATCTTTTTTCTGACCCAAGAAACCTATTTTATAGACTTTATCTTGTGGCGTATGACAGTTGCTACATTCCAAGGCAAAAGGAGAGTTTTTATGATTACAAGAAAAACAAGTTACCTTTTGCTTTTCTTCATTAGCTTTAATTTTTTGTTGCCATAAATATAAAATACCTACTACTATCGCAAAAAAGATAATAGCAGAAACACCACTTATCATAAGCCATAGAAATCCAAAAAAGACAAACGTATCTTCAATGCTAGAAAAAATATAATGAAGGAAAAGACTACCATCACTATCAACTTCTAAAAGCCACTGTTGTATGGAAGCTCTCAGCACAGTTAGTCCATATACAGCACCAGCTGTAAAGAAAATCATTATGTAATCTCCCATTCCAGCCTGCATATAAATTCCCTGCATAATTGCTTCCGAATCATTATCCACTACTCCCAAAAGCATAATCGCATAAATCAGAGGCTTTAAAAAAGGTTCTCCTTGTAGCCATATTGCTTTTATATCTGTGTTTTTATCTGCCAAAATCTCCAAAACTGCCAAAATACCTAACACAATGATAACTGGAGTTTTGGTAATAAAGAGTTCAGCCGATGGGGCATCCACTTCTGTAAAAGGAAACAAATTTGGAAATCGAAAAAGTAAGGAAGTAAGGAAAGCAGGTAGAAAAGCACGAGACGCAAAAAGTGGAATCGTACCAATGGCATGTAATAAGACTGCTAATGACATAAGATAAATTTGGTTTTGATAGGTTGTAAGTTACTTTATTAAACAGTGTAGAGTACTGGACATGAACAGATATTTGCTGTTCTGTGAGCCACAGAACAGGGAAAAAATACCGTTCGTTGGTGTTTTAGCATAGCGACACCAACAACTTTTTATCTCATGTCCAGTACTCTATAAACAGTGCTATATGCCTATTTTATTAAACATTTAAGCAGTTTTTATGTTATTAATAGTATAGTTTAGTCAATAAAAACACATTGACAATCATTTTTTAACCTTAATTTTTTACAAGATATGAATCGCAACGAAATAATAGAACTCGCCTCAAAAAAATCTGAACATTGTATCAGTATTTATATTCCTACACATCAGAAAGGACATCAAGTGAAGGAAGGACACGATAGACTAAATTTGAAGAATCAAATTAAAGAAGTTGAAGGCAAACTTCAAAGAAAAGGTCTTTTAGAAAACGAAATTAATGAGTATTTAAAGCCTGTTCGCAACCTTTTAGATGATAGAACTTTTTGGTCAAACCAAAAACAAGGATTAGGAATCTTTTTAGGAGATAACTTTTTCAAAACAGTTTCTATTCCTTACGAAGTAGAAGCACACAATGTTGTCAATGGTCGTATGCACGTAAAGGAACTCATGAGACAGATGGAAGACAACGACAACATGTATTACATCTTGCGTCTTTCTCAAGAAAAACCTATCTTATTTATGGTAGCTAATGGTGGTATTTCTAGGGTGGCTTGTGATATGCCAAAAGATATTAGCGAAGTAACAAAGTATTACGATGTGGAAAAAGAACCTCAAAGCCGTCCCAATAATAGCAGCGTAACACACGCCAGCGCACCAATAGAAGACCGAGAAAAAGAATTTGTCTTTGAGTTTTTTAGAAAAATAGATGAAGCTATCCGTCCTGCAATCAATACAGGAGGTAGTTATGTGCCTTTAGTTTTGGTAGGTTATGAGAGAATGCACGCCATTTATGAAGATGCAAATACATATCCGAACCTAATTGCACACCAGTTTACTAAAAACTTTGATGAGAGTTCGGAAAAAGAAATTTTTGATGCTGTACATCCTACTATGCGACTTCGTTTTTCAGAAAATAGAAACAAAAAAGTAGAAGAATACAACTCTAGTCAGAGTCAAACAGTTTCAGAAATTGCCGATGTAGTAGAAGCTGCTTATGAAGGACGAATAGATACGCTCTTTGTTGGTAATGGACACCGTTGGGGAGAGTTTGACAAAGAAAATTACAAAGTCAGAACCAATAGAGGCGACGAATGTCTTTATAATGAAGCTGCCTATTATACGCTCAAAAACGGTGGTAAAGTGTTTATAGACGATGCCGAGACTGTAATGGGTGGAAAAGAAGAAATTGCAGCCATACTTCGTTAATGGATAATTAAATTTCATATTTCCTTACAAAAAACTGACTGCTAAAAAAGTAGTCAGTTTTTTTATTGAAGATATTTTGCAAAGTAGAGATAACACATGCATTATCTCTTACAAAATAATCAGTATGGAATATCGCTATCGTGAGGGTCTTTTTGTGGATATTTTAGGTTGGCTTCTAATTGTGCTTCTATTTCTGGCGTTAAGATATGTTCTAAGGCTTCGGCTGCTTCGTGTACGTGGTCTGGTGCAAGGCGCACAAACTCTGTCAAATATAATTCCCACAGACGATGTAGTTTTACAAGTCTTCTAGCTTTTGTGTTACCTTTTTCTGTTAGTCTCCAACCCCTTTCTACTTGTTCGATGAGTTGCTTTTTTGTGAGTTTTTTTAATGCTTTTTTCAAAAGAACAGTTTTGAATTGCCTTTGTATGCCAATATCTTCTAAAGATGAGATAGTTTTTTGAGTAGAACTTCTTTCTATATCATGATATATTGCTTTCAAAATATTCTCTTCCAAAATCTGTTTTTTGTACAGATATTGTCGTCTTCGTCGTGCCACAATTCCTTTTTTGGGTGCAAAGAAAAATGAAAACATTGCGATTGCAGAAGCTACCAAAACAATCCAAGGTCCTGTTGGCATTTGTGTTTGGATATATGAAACAAAAGCGCCTCCAATAGCAGCCAACGCTCCAAAACTGGCTGCAATAAATAGCATTTTGTGTAATTTGTCTGTCCAAAAACGAGCAGCAGCAGCAGGTGTAACTAGCATAGCAGCCATCAGAACTACCCCCACAGACTGAATCCCTACCACGACAGCCAAAACGGTAAGTGTAGTGAGTAAAATTTCAATTGCAGTAATAGGAAGTCCTATTGTTTGAGCAAAACTTTTGTGAAAAATGACGATAATAAATTCTTTGTAAAAAAGTCCAACCAAAACTAGCATTAAGGCAGCTAACCCTCCAAAAACCCAAACATCGCTACCCACAAGAGCGGCAGCTTTTCCAAACAAAAATCCCTCTAAGCCAGATTGTGCAGCATTTCCAGACTGTTGAATATAAGTAAGAAGCATCACGCCAAAACCAAAAAAAACAGACAAAATCAGCGCAACAGCCGTATCTTCTTTGAGCTTACTGTATTTTGTAATAAGATTCATACAGATAATCGAAAGCCAACCTGAAACAAAAGCCCCTAAAATCAAAAACAAAGGATTTTTAGTTCCAGCCATTAAGAAAGCACCACAAACACCTGGTAAAACCGAATGTGCCACAGCATCACCCACCAAAGCACGTTTTTGCAAAAATGTAAAACAGCCTACAATTGCTGAACTCGCTCCTAAAAGTATCGAACCCAAAACTACATAACGTGTATTTGGCTCTGTGAGCAATAAGAAATCTATTATTTTATCCATAATTACAAAGTTAGAAAAATCTAACTTCATTGTTAGAGTTATAAATACACAAAGAATATTATTCTGATAAAAAATTATATTTCAGAATTATAATCGGAACTTTTAGCGTGATATTTGCATTTTATATATAAAAAACACTCTTATATACTTCTTACTATCTTATGTCTATCAAACTCACATTTCTTTTCTTTATTATTTATTGTTTTTCAAACTACTCTGTCGCTCAAAAAAATCTTTGCTCATCTGAACACAACCACACATTACATACGCCAAACCCTGTATCTTATTACAGTTTATTTGCGATGGATAGCTTAGAAGAGAGTCGTACAATAGATAGTTTGGAAAAGATATATGGGCAGCACAAAAATATTCCTCAAAAATATCGCTCTGCTATCCTGATTGCACTTTCGTATTATCCAGAACTTATTGATACACCCATAGATTTTAAAGAGTGCGAAATTTCTACAACGTTAAATGCACGCCCTACGATTGCTTCACTTTGCTTCAAATCAAGGAAAAAAAGAAGTTACACTGTTCGTATCAATAACAGTCAAAAAAAGGGAATGATTACGATTGATGAAGTGCCTTTTAATGCTAGAATAGGAATTTTTGCCCACGAGTTTAGTCATTTTATAGATTATCAAAACCGTACTTTTGGAGGTGTTTTGGAGCGTCTTTGGGCATATACAAGTGATAAGGCAAAAGCAAAGTATGAAAGAGAAATTGATAGTATGACTGTTGCTAGAGGACTAAAATGGCAACTTTACGACTGGTCTTATTATGCTATCAACCTTTCTGATGCTTCAGAGAGTTATAAAGAATTTAAACGAAATACATATTTAAGACCAAGTGAAATAATTGAGCAAATCAGAGAACTGAAAAACTAATAAGTTGTCTATACTTTCTGTAATAACTTTTTTCGTTTCATAGTGTTATGATATTTTTAACCTATACTTTTTAATCTATTATGGAACACGACTCAATTAAAGACGAAACTATGGAAACTATCTCAATACAGCCTCAAGAATTGGTATTTATCTATCACAAAAATCAAAAAAACTGGGAAGAAAGGCGTACCGAGGCCAAAGGAATTGCTGAGTTTGTACGTGAGATGGAACTGCAAGACCTCACAAATACAATGTGGCAAACACTTCTAGATTGGCTCAACCTAGAACCCAAAGAACTCTTTGATGAACAACATGAAAAATACGATGAAAAAATTAAGGATAAAGATTATGATAGACAAGATTGGCTTACCATTTTAGTCAAT
This sequence comes from Bernardetia sp., assembly GCF_020630935.1. NCBI lineage: Bacteria > Pseudomonadati > Bacteroidota > Cytophagia > Cytophagales > Bernardetiaceae > Bernardetia > Bernardetia sp. The sequence goes on along the minus strand of NZ_JAHDIG010000041.1, from coordinate 36,731 downwards.
GACTACGACATGATAAAATTTCCTATTGCAGCCATCAACAAAAAAGCTGTCTTGTGCGCTCAAAGAAATGAAATTACAGCACTTTATTCTAATCGTCCAGCCAATGAAAAATTGAAGTAGAATTACTTTAAGTAGTTAGCTGGTATAATTTTGTTATTTTCAAAAGCTAGTGCAATTTTATAAAATGTTGAATTTTAACTTTGTCAAGGGTCTTTTCGAAGAAAAAAACAGACCTTGACAATAGTTTTTATAAACTAAATTGTACTACTCAACTACTTAAAAATTAGATTAACGAAGTTTGTATAAAGATTTATGCAAACTTTTTTTTGTCACAAAAGATTTGAGTAAGAAAAGAATCCAATACCATTGTTTGGTATTTTATTGCAAGCGACACCAACAACCTTAGACTTTACATTTCAACCACTATGAAAAAGCTAAAACAACTTTCAGAGCGAGACACAGACAGAATTATAGAAATGGCGTGGGAAGACCGAACTCCTTTTGATGCTATTCTTTCTCAATTTGGAATTACAGAAAAAGAAACCATTACACTTATGCGAAGAGAAATGAAACCTTCTTCATTCCAAATGTGGCGCAAGCGTGTACAAGGTAGAAAAACGAAACATAAGGCAAAAGCAGCAGACGATTTAAAGCGTTTTAAATGTAGTCGTCAAAAAATGGTTACACTAAATAAAATTAGCAAGCGATAAATTGTTTTTTCCTTGTTGACGATTCTGACCTCAACGAGGCTTAATGAAATTTACTTTGGTCTGCTAAAAGCTGGATTCGTAATAAATTCGTCATCAGTAAGCATATTTAAAAATGCAATTATATCTTTTTTCTCTTGTTCTGTGAGAGCTAAATAAACTTCTCCATTTGGGTCAGTAATAAAATCATTGCTGGCAGCCGTAATAAGTGAAGAAAGCGTTTGGCTTTTTTTGACACCATTATCATAATGTTCAATGACTTCTTCTAAGGTTCGAAACCTTCCATCGTGCATATAAGGAGCTGTAAGAGCGATATTTCGAAGCGATGGCGTTCTGAATTTTCCTTTATCAAAACGACTCTGTGTAACGGCAAATAATCCATCTTTTAAATTTTCATCATTGTCTAAACCGTTGTTGTGTAAGCCTTCAAAACCTATTGTACTACCAGAAGTGAGCGAGCCCAAATGACAATCGCCACAATTTCCTCCACGGATTCCTTGTTCTGCATCTGGATGTGTAAAAAATAATTCTATGCCTCTAAGTTCTGATTCGGTGGGCTGATATTCTCCTCTTAGATACTTATCGTAGTTTGAATTGTTGCTGATGAGTGTTCGCTGAAACTGCGCTAAGGCTTTTGTTATTTGTGTTGGTGTAATTTCTCTACTTCCAAAGGCTTTTTCAAAAAGTGGTGGATATTCTTCTGTTTCTGACAGAATTTGAGCTGTAATTTCTGCTTCTTGATTCATTTCCAAATGATTTTTCATTGGCAAAATGGCTTGTTTTTCTAATGTTTGGCTTTTTCCATCCCACGTCAGTCGGCTATTCCAAGTCAAATTAACCAAAGACATCGCACTAACAGGCATTTCTGCTCCATTTACGCCAATACTTTTTGCTCTTCCATCCGTAAAGGCTAATTCTTGTCTATGACAACTGGCGCAAGAAATTGTCTTATCCGAAGAAAGACGTTTATCATAAAAAAGCTTTCTTCCTAATTCTACACCTTCATAAGTTGTGATATTATCTGTTGGAAGGTCAGCATCTCCAAAGTAGAGGAGTTCTTCGGTAGGATATTTTCCTGTTAGTTCTTCTTTAGGCGTTGGGTTTTCTTTTTCTGTACAGGCAAAAATGAAGATAGCCCCAAAAAGTATCAAGTATTTTCTCATTGTATTTTTTGCTATTTATCATCTATACGTAGAACGGTTTCTGAACGCTGCTGTTTTATTTTATACCTTTTAAAAATTAGGAAATTCTTTTCATTATGAAAATTAAGGTTTTTCATAATGGTAAAATCAGAATATTACTCTTTTGAGTAGGAAAACAAAAATCGCTTTATATGAGCTATAAACAGCATTTTATCAAAAAATATAATTATTTCTTAGATTGTTTTGGCATTGGTAAAGCCTTTGAAATATATAAAGCGAGTAAGTAAATCAAAATAATATGTAATCGTTTCTACAAGATTCTGATTGAGGCTAAAAGGAAAGGTAGTATCTCAAAATTTTTTACAGAAACTTCATTTTTTAGAAACATAACATAGAAAAGTCAAAACTTGGGTAGTAAGTAAGCTCAGATTTCTTAGAAATCAATTTTTTAGAGCTTCTTATTTTTTAGCTATTCAGTTACACTTTTTAAGAATATTGAGAAAACTCTTCCCATTTTTCAACTGGAAGAGTTTTTTTTATGTCCACACACAATTTTATGCCTTCACATAAAAATAGAGTATCTTTGTTACTTTAAAATTCCATTCTTTATCGAAATAAAGTTAAACTACACTCATCATTTATGGATATTCATTCTCTTCCTACTGAACCAAACGAATTACCCCCTATTTTACCTCTGATTATTGTTGGAGCAAAAGGACTTGGAAAAGTAGCTTTAGAAGTCTTGCAAAGTACAGATAATGTAATCTATTGTTTTCTTGATGAAGAATACAAAGAAGATGCTCAAATTAGTGAAATCAATCATGTTTCAATTATGGGAAGTTCAGATGATGAAGATATGCTCAATCTCATCAATGATAAATGCGATTATTTCGTAGCCATAGAAAACAGCTCAGATAGAAAAAGACTTATCAAGAAAATCCATAAACAAAGAAAAAAATATCCAGCTATTGCTGTTCATTCCACAGCGCATATTGCAGACGATGCTACAATGGGTTATGGAACAATGATAGGAATGGGAACGATGATAGGTGCAAATGCAAAAATCGGAACAAGCTGTATTATTGGCGCAAATGCTACTTTAGATTATGATGTAGAGATAGCTAATTTTACTCAAATCGGCATTGGAGCAAATATCGGCGCAGGCGTAAAAATTGAAGAAGATGTTTTTATTGGCAATGGTGTAACCATAATTGCAGGCGTTACGATAGGAAAAGGTGCAAGAGTTGGAGCAGGAAGTGTAGTTTTAAGTAACATTAAAGCTAAAGAAACCGTTTTAGGTAATCCTGCAAAGGCTGTTTCTGTATAGATAAAAAACTACTACGTGATTTATTACTTTTTATTTAATTAAAATTACAAAAATGAAACAAATTGTTTTTTCCTTACAACTACTTTTTTTTATTGCTTTTATGTGTTTTTCTTGTCAAGTTTCTACTAACTCTTCTTCTGAAGAAAATACAGAAACCTCTGATAGTATCGCTACGGTAAACACGCAAGAAAATGTTGAAATAACTACGACTGCTGTTACAGAAGCAGAGGAAGACAAAAATCTAACTGACATTTATCGTTCTGATGGTTATCGCCCAAATATGGTCAGTGAATGGATAGAAGTTAAAGTAGATCAAGAATCTCATCAATTATTAGAAATTTGGTATTGGAATGTGCAAAATGAAGAGAAAGTCAAGCTCACTATCGTCGATCAAGAATACGTAGATGACGAAATATCTGGATATTCTGGCACACTACAATTTCCAGATAGTTCTGAAAAAATAGGTTTCGGAATTATAGAAGATAGATTCAACCTCACGTGGACTGAAAATGACCTACAGGAGTTTATTTTTGAATCTGAGTAGTAAGACCTATAGTCGTTGTTTAGGTTAATTTAATGCTACAAACCTAAACGACAGTTTATACATGTCCAGTACTCTACCATCTAACATACTTGTCTTTTAAGGCAAGTATGTTTTTTAAACGGAGTTACATAACTTAGTATCTAGTCTGAACGCTGTAATGATTCATAGTCGTTCGTAAGACAAGAACTCGCCTTTGACAAAAAACAATATTCCCATACAGAATTGTAAAAATACCATCCAGATATGAATACAGAAACTACTATCAACATACAAAATCTCATCAAAAAACATCTTCAAGAACGCATTCTAGTTTTGGATGGTGCGATGGGAACAATGATTCAACGCCACAAATTAGAAGAAGAAGATTTTAGAAGCGAGCGTTTTAAAGATTGGAAACAAGATGTAAAAGGAAATAACGACCTTCTTTCCATCACACAACCAGATATTATTAGAGATATTCATAAAAAATATTTTGAAGCAGGTTCTGATATTGTAGAAACCAATACATTTAGTGCCACCACAATCGCTATGGCTGATTATGGAATGGAAGAACTGGCGTATGAACTCAATTACGAATCAGCCAAACTAGCCAAAGAAGCAGCTGCCGAATTTGGAGGAGTAGAACACAAGACAAAACCTCGTTTTGTGGCTGGTGCAATGGGACCAACAAATAGAACAGCCTCTATTTCGCCAGATGTAAACGACCCTGCATATCGTGCTGTAACTTTTGATGAACTCGTAACAGCCTACTATGAACAAGTGCGTGGCTTAGTTGATGGTGGTGTGGATTTGATTTTGATAGAAACTGTTTTTGATACTTTAAATTGTAAAGCAGCTCTTTTTGCTGTAGAAAAGTACTTTGATGATAGAAATATTCCACAACAAGACCGTTTGCCAATTATGGTTTCAGGTACAATTACTGATGCTAGTGGACGTACTCTTTCTGGGCAAACAACTGAAGCATTTTATAATTCTATTGCTCACGCCAATATTATTTCTGTGGGTTTGAATTGTGCCTTAGGTGCTGCACTAATGAAACCGTATATGCGTGAGCTTTCAAGGGTAGCTAATTGTTATGTTTCTTGTTATCCAAATGCAGGATTACCAAATGAATTTGGAGAGTACGACGAAACGGCTACACAAATGTCAAGACTTTTAGAAGATTTTGCAAGCGAAGGACTTTTCAATATTGTTGGAGGTTGCTGTGGAACTACGCCAGACCACATTCAAGCCATTGCCGAAGAAGTAGCTAAATATGAACCTCGCAAAATCCCGAAACACAAAACGGCTATGCGTTTGTCTGGATTAGAAGCCGTTACGATAGATGAAAACACCAATTTTGTAAACGTCGGAGAGAGAACAAACGTAACAGGTTCAAGAAAATTTGCTCGTCTTATCAAAGAAAAGAAATTTGATGAAGCCTTAGAAGTAGCACGCCAACAAGTAGAAGGAGGCGCACAAATCATCGACATCAATATGGATGAAGGAATGCTAGATTCAAAGGCTGCTATGGTTCATTTCCTCAATCTTTTGGCATCAGAGCCAGATATTGCACGCCTTCCAATTATGATAGATTCCTCAAAATGGGAAATTATTGAAGCAGGTCTGAAATGCGTACAAGGAAAAGGTGTTGTAAATTCAATTTCATTAAAAGAAGGCAAAGAAAAATTCATAGAACAAGCTCGTCTTGTACGTCGTTATGGAGCTGCTGTCATTGTGATGGCTTTTGATGAAGACGGACAAGCTGATACTTTCGAAAGAAAAATTGAAATCTGTAAACGCAGTTATGATGTTTGGGTAAACGAACTCGGTTTCCCTCCAGAGGATTTAATCTTTGACCCAAATATTTTTGCTATCGCCACAGGAATCGAAGAGCATAACAATTATGCTGTTGATTTTATTCAAGCTACTGAATGGATTAAGAAAAATCTTCCTCACGCAAAAGTAAGTGGAGGAGTGAGTAATGTATCCTTTTCTTTTAGAGGAAACGACGTAGTTCGTGAAGCTATCCACGCTGTATTTTTGTACCATGCCATCAAAAAAGGTATGGATATGGGTATTGTAAATGCTGGAATGTTGGAAGTCTATGACAACGTAGATAAAGAGCTTTTAAAGTATGTTGAGGACGTTGTGCTGAATAAAAATCCAGAAAACGGAACAGAACTTTTAGTTGATATTGCTGAAAAATACCGTGGAGAAGGCAAAAAACGAGTAAAAGACGAAACGTGGCGAGAAAATTCAGTAGAAAAACGCCTAGAATATTCTTTGGTAAATGGAATTACAGATTATATCATTGAAGACACAGAAGAAGCAAGACAAAAGGCAGAACATCCTTTGCACGTTATTGAAGGAGCTTTGATGGACGGAATGAACGTCGTAGGAGATTTGTTTGGAGAAGGAAAAATGTTCTTACCACAGGTAGTGAAATCTGCTCGTGTGATGAAACAAGCTGTTGCTCATTTAGTGCCTTTTTTGGAAGCTGAAAAACAAAAACTCATCGATGCAGGACACGAAGTCAAGAAAAATGGAAAAATTTTGTTAGCCACTGTAAAAGGTGATGTTCATGATATTGGAAAAAATATTGTTGGGGTTGTTTTGGCGTGCAACAATTATGATGTAGTTGATTTGGGTGTAATGGTTCCTGCTGATAAGATTTTGCAAGAAGCTGTCAATCATGGTGTTGATGTAATTGGACTTAGTGGACTGATTACGCCATCGCTAGATGAAATGGTTTTTGTGGCTCAACAAATGGAAAAACAAGGTCTGAAACTTCCTGTTCTGATTGGTGGAGCGACTACTTCACGCATTCATACAGCTGTCAAGATTGCGCCTAGTTATTCGGGTTCGGTAGTTCACGTGGTAGATGCTTCAAAAGCAGTTCCAGTAATGTCTAATCTTTTAAGCGATGAGGCAAAAGAAGAGTTTTCAAAAACGGTAAAAGACGAATATCAGCAACTTGCCGAAGACCACGCCAAACGACAAATGGAAGTAAAATATGTTTCCATTGAAGAAGCAAGAAAAAACAAACTCAAAATCGATTGGGAAAAGACTGAAATTACCGAGCCTACATTTTTAGGAAACCGTTATTTCAAAAACTATGATTTGAGTGAGATTAGAGAATATATCGATTGGAGTCCGTTTTTCATGACTTGGGGACTAAAAGGAGCATTTCCACGTATTTTTGATAATAAAAAACACGGTGTAGAAGCTCAAAAACTCTACAATGATGCTCAAAAAATGCTAGACCAAATCATTACTGGGCGTTGGCTGACAGCAAACGGAGCAATAGGTTTTTATCCTGCCAATGTGGTAAATGATGATGATATTGAAATCTACACCAACGACGAGCGTACTGAAGTCTTGACACACTTTAGAAACCTTCGTCAGCAGCAAGAAAAAACAGGCAAAACACCAAATCTTTCCGTTTCGGACTTCATCGCACCAAAAGAGACTGGCAAGAAAGATTACTTAGGTCTTTTTGCTGTTACGACAGGCGTAGGCATTGAGAAAAAACTCAAACAGTTTGAAGCTAAAAACGACGATTATAGCAAGATTATGCTACAAGCCTTAGCCGATAGACTAGCCGAAGCCTTTGCCGAACTGATGCACAAGCAAGTCCGTACACAGCTTTGGGGCTACGCTAAAAACGAAAATCTAAGTGATGAGGACATCATAAGAGAAAAATATGTAGGAATTCGTCCTGCCCCCGGTTATCCTGCCAACCCAGACCACACCGAAAAAACGCTCCTCTTCGACCTCTTGAAAGCCACCGACAACACAGGCATAGAACTCACCGAGAGCCTTGCGATGCTACCGACGGCTTCCGTTTCAGGCTTGTATTTCTCCCACCCAGAATCTATTTATTTTGGAGTAGGCAGAATCAGCAAAGACCAAATAGAGGATTATGCAAAACGTAAAAATATGTCAGTAGAAGAAGTAGAAAAATGGCTAGGGAGTAATTTGAATTATTGATTTTGAATACAGAACTGTCTGACACTTCTGAAAGTGTCTGACAGTTCAAACAAAATTTTAGATTGTCAGTACACCTTCATAGGTGTCAGACAATTACATAAACAAATACAACTACAAAAATGTATCTTCAATCTGAACAACTTTATCATATTTACAATAGAGGAAATAACAAACATCAGTTATTTTTCAATAGAGAAAACTATTTGTATTTCTTGAGATTTGTTCGAAAACATGTAGCACCTTGTTGTGAGATAATAAATTACTGCTTGATGCCTAATCATTTTCACTTTTTGATTTCCACAACTGAATATTCAGTAGAAGAAATTAGAATTGGAAGTTTAATCATGAATAGACTTTCAAATGCTTTCCGAATTGTTTTAAGTAGTTATGCAAAAGGTGTGAATGTTCAAGAGAAAAGAGAAAATGCACTTTTTAAGCCAAAGACAATAGCTAAAAGTTTGGAAGATGGAGATGCAAATTATGCTGATACGTGTTTTTACTACATTCATCAAAACCCATTAAAAGCAGGTTTGGTAAGCAAATTAGAAGATTGGGAATTTTGCTCTTTTCAAGATTATGCTAAACTTAGAAACGGAACATTATGCAACAAAGAACTAGCAAATCAATTTATAGATTTTGATAAAGATAATTTTTTAGAAGAATCTTATCAAATGATTCCAGAGGAAAAGCTAAAATTTATATTCTGAAAATCTTATTATCAGATGCTTTCATAAATACCAGATAATTCAACTAAGCTAATTGTCTGAAAAGTAAAAATTATATTCCAAATATTGTCAGTACATTTTCCTAGATGTCAGATAATTTAAATCAACTAAACTGTCTGACACTTCTGAAAGTGTCTGACAGATATAAAAGTTTTGATTTGAATTATTAATACATAATTATTTGTATATTGTAAACACCATTAGTTCTTTTTTTGAATTGGTGGTATTTTTTTAATAACTGAACGCAGTTGCCGTTTATAAATACATTAGATGCAATTTGAAATATGGATAAAAATAAATCTTCATTAATAAATTTCATTCAACAAATCATTCCAATAAATGAAATTGAAGCTGAAGAAATTGCTGATGTATTTCACTTTACAAAAATTGAAAAAAACTCCCTTTTTTTAGAAGAGAATAAAGTTAGTGACGACTATTTTTTTCTTCAAAAAGGATTAATGAGAGTTTTTCTTTATGATTTAGAAGGAAATGAAATCACTACAGATATTTTTACGGAAAATAACATCGTTTTTGAAATCACTTCTTTTTTTAATAGAGTTAAATCTGAAGCAAATATTCAAGCTCTAACTGATTGTATAGGTTATCGTATTTCTTACGAAGAATTAAACAAGCTGTTTCATCATAAACCTGCATTTAGAGATTTTGGAAGAGCTATTTTAGTTAAAGAATTTATTGCGTCCAAAAAGAGAAACTATGCAATGATTAATCAAACTGCCGAACAACGCTACCAACACTTACTGACTTCAAGACCTGAAATAGTAAAATATGTACCCTTAAAATACATAGCTTCCTACATAGGAGTTACAGATAGTACACTAAGTAGAATACGAAAGAAAAAATAACCCTAGCTTTTTCTTGCCTTTTGTCAAGTGGATTGCATTTTTGACTGCCTAACTTTGAATTTCACAATAAAGATTATTCATAATTAAAGATTACAAAATGGCAGATATTTCAATTTTCACATCTCTTGGGCTAATTTTTACAACCCTACTTTCTGTTTGGTTATTTTTTAAAACTTCTAATCATAAAAAAACTCTTTATGGCATTATTATATGGATGCTTTTTGTAGGTATATTAGGAGTAACTGGATTTTACCAAAAACTGGGAACATTTCCACCGAGATTTACTTTGCTACTTGCTCCAGCTATTTTATTTATTTTGATACTTTTCACCAATAAAAAGAGCAAAAAGTTTATTGATAGTCTTAGTCTAAAATATTTAACTATCCTGCATATTGTACGTATTCCTGTGGAAATAACTCTTTATTATATCTTTTTAGGTGGGCTAATTCCTGACTTAATGACCTTTGAAGGCTATAATTATGACATCATATCAGGAATTACAGCTCCAATACTATATTATTTCATGTTTGTTAAGAAAATAATAGGACGAACAGGTCTTCTAATATGGAATATTATATGTTTAGGATTATTGATTAATATATTGGTAATAGCTGTACTAAGTGCACAAACTCCCTTTCAACAATTAGCATTTGACCAACCCAATATTGGAGTAACTTACTTTCCTTTTGTATGGCTTCCAACAGTCATAGTTCCGATAGTCTTGTTTTCACACTTAGCTAGTATTAGGCAATTGCTAGTTAAGAAAAAAAGTTACTAAAACTCTCCCTTGTTCATAGTGTAATACTACGAACCTAAATGTCTCATTTTTCTACCATTTTTGATATTTTAGCAAAGCGACATCAACAACTTTTCATCTCGTGTCCAGTACTCTAAGAAAAGTATAATAAAGTTCTATTTTTGTATAGAGAACCTTATAATAAATTGTATATAACAACGTTTTGAACCACTAAAAAAACGAATTATACTTAATATGGATTATTCCGAAACAAATAGACTATCAAGATTAACAGCAATCTTAATTCAATTACAGACTAAACGAATTGTAACTGCTTCGGAATTAGCAACTAAATTTAATATAAGTAAAAGGACTATTTACCGAGACATAAAAGCACTAGAGCAATCTGGCGTTCCAGTTTTAACAGAAGAGGGTAAGGGTTATACATTAATGGATGGATATAGAATTCCACCTGTGATGTTTACCGAAAAACAAGCAAACGCTCTAATACTTGCAGAACAATTAGTATTAAAAAATAATGACGCTTCATTTATAAAGGATTACTCAGAGGCAATTGATAAAATAAAATCAATTCTAAAATACACTGTCAAAGACAAAACAAATTTACTGACAGATAGAACTCAATACAACCAAGTCATCAATCAAGAAAGAAACAGTAATAATTTATCAGATTTACAGAATGCATTGACTAATTACAACCTTGTTAAAATAGAATATATCAATAAAGAAAATTCTATATCAATTAGATTGATAGAACCATTTGCTATACTAAATTCTGAAAATTGGTATTTAATTGCATTTTGTCGTTTGCGTAATGAATTTAGGTTTTTCAGACCAGACAGAATTCAAAAAATGGAGATTCTAACAGAAAAATTTGAGCCTCATAATATGACTTTACAAGAATATTTCGACAAATATCATTGATTCTTTTTGACCCTTGCCATAAGGCTGTCACTGCTTGCATTTACTTTTGTAGTATAAAAATTTAGTAAATAAAAAATGATAAGCATTATGAGCAAAAATATTAAATCAATCGAATTTCCAAGTTCTAATATGATTTTAGTCAATGGTATTGAACTTGAAGTATTTGAAGCAGGTAAACAAAATAAAGGAAAACCAATTGTACTCTGTCACGGTTTTCCAGAAAATGCGTTTTCTTGGCGTTTTCAGATTCCTGAACTTGTAAAAGCTGGTTATCATGTTATCATCCCAAATCAAAGAGGTTATGGAAACTCGTCTTGTCCAACTGAAATAACAGAGTACGACATTCAACATCTAACAGGAGACCTAATTGCTTTACTTGACTACTACGGATATAAAAAAGCTACTTTTATAGGACACGACTGGGGTGCAAATATTGTTTGGAGTCTTGCTTTACTTCATCCTGAGCGAGTAAGTCAAATAATAAACTTGGCTTTACCTTATCAACAGCGAGGAGAAAAACCTTGGATAGAGTTTATGGAAGAAATATTTGGAGCAGACAACTATTTTGTTCATTTTAATCGACAGGTAGGAGTAGCAGATGCTATATTATATGAAAATAAATATCAGTTTCTTAACAATTTGTTTCGTAAGAACATACCTTCTGCAATGCCAACATCAGGTATGTTGATGATTAATCTTGCCAACGCAGAAAAACCACTTGGAGAACCAATTATGAGCGAAAATGAATTGCTTGTTTATGTTTCTGCTTTTGAGAAATCTGGGTTTACAGGAGGAATAAATTGGTACAGAAACCTTGACAGAAATTGGCATATATTAGCAGATATAAACCCAGTCATTCAACATCCTACACTTATGATATATGGAGAAAAAGATATGATTCCTAAATCTGAAAATCTAATAGATTTTGTTCCCAATGTAGAGGTGGTTAGCTTAGATTGTGGACATTGTATTCAACAAGAAAAACCAAATGAAACTAATCAAGCAATTTTAAACTGGTTAGAAAAACATGATTCATAAAATGATTGAAATATATCACTCTAAAAGTCATTAATTAAAACAGTTGTATATATTGCAAACACCATTAATTTTTTCTTAAATTGGTGGTGTTTTTTGTAAAATCCTTGAACACAGATTAATCAAGAATGAAGTATTTAGAACCAACTTATTACCTTGACTTTGAAGATGACTCAATCCAGAGCCTAGTTTCTGAGTTTAAAACATATGCCCTGTCCAACAAAGAAAAAGCTATCAGAGTTTATACTAAAGTACGTGATAATTGGAAATATTATCCTTATGATATAAGCCTTTCAGAAGAAAAATATAAGGCGAGCTACATTGCTCAAAAAGAAGTAGGAAACTGTGTAGAAAAATCAATACTTCTAATCGCTTGCCTTCGTGCTTTAGAGATTCCATCAAGATTACATTTGGGAAAGGTTAAGAATCATATCGCAGTAGAAAGATTGACAGAAAAGTTTGGTTCGAACGAGCTAACGCCACACGGAATGGTAAATGTATATCTAAACGGCAAGTGGTTGAAAATGTCGCCAGCCTTCAATAAATCACTTTGTGTTAAACTAAATGTTGAACCTTTAGATTTTGATGGAGAAAACAATTCATTTTTACAACAATACAATAACCAAGGTACTCGGTTTATGGAATATACAGATGACTATGGATATTTTGACGATGTTCCACTAGATTTTATGAGAAATAATTTAAGAAAACATTATCCTCATATTTTTGATGTAGATGAAAAAATAACAGAGTTTAAGCTATAACTAAAGGTTATTACGTTTTTTACAGGTCTGATTATCAATACTTTGAAATTGTTTAAGACCTAAAAGTGAGCGAATCTAATAGAGAAAAAAATAAATTATTTTTTGAATGTTTATGAAACACACTTCATTTCCATTCAAAAGACTCTATCATACAGCAGTTTGTTATCTTAAACGATTTCTATATTCTCTTGGTGTAACACCTAATATTTTTTTCACGTAACGAGTGAAAAATGAACGACTAGAGAATTCCATTTCATCAGCAATTTCAGAAATAGTTATATTTTCATTCTGTAAAAGTAATACAATACGTTCCTTAGTATAACGCTGAATCCATTCAGAAGCTGTAATTCCAGAGTTTTGTTTGCTGATATAATTCAGATATTTGGCAGTAATATGTAGTTTATCGGCATAAAATTGAACTTCACGCTCTTTAATGCAGTGTTCTTGAATTAAATGCATAAATCTTTCATAAAATGTTCCTGTTTCCAAACTGCGTTTTCTACGTTCATATTCATTGGCAAATGTATGCCACATTTCAAGAATAAAAAGTCTTGTTTGCAGCTTTAAGCTTTCTTCATAAAAACGATGTTCTTTATTCTCAAATTTATTATGTAATAAATGAAAGTTTGACAAAACTCTCTTTCTGTCATTTTTATCATTGAGCTGTTTAACAGGATACTGCCGAGAGTGTAATATTGCATCAATACTCCAATTTTGGTCAGGCACATTGTCTTTCAAAAATTGATTTTCTACAAGTAAAACGGTTGCTTTAAAAGTCTTTGAAAATTTTAAATCTGATAATTTACTGTTGGCAAACCAAAATACAAATTCCCCACCACTACATTTCATTTTTGTATCATTAAATACGAAGGTAAGGCTACCACGATGACAAAGTAAATGTGTATGATAATTAGCTTGAAAGTCTTTTGGAAAATCTTTTTCACTTGACAATTGTAGCATAATAATAAGTGGAAAACCTGCTTTTTCTGTATCCATTTCTATATTATTTTTTAATATATGTGATATTTGACATTATGTGCGCAAATAGTGTAACAAATATAATTAATTGTTTCCATAGCTTTGTATCTACTAAAACAATAGATACAATGATATTTCAGCGATTATTAAAAGGAGAAGCTATTTCATTCAACGATCCAGATTATTTCAAAATCAGAAATGCTTGTAATCATACACGATCATTACTTATACAATTGAACAATGAAACTGATGTAGAAAAAGCAAGAGCATTGATAAATGAAATAATTAATTCGCAAATAGATGAAAGCACAACTATTTTACCACCATTTCAAATCAATTACGGAAAAAACACCAAAATAGGTAAAAACGTTTTTATCAATTTTGATTGTACATTTTTAGACTTGGGAGGAATTACTATTGAAGATAATGTGATGCTTGCACCCAAAGTATGTTTGTTATCTGAAGGACATCCTATTTCAGTTCAAGACAGACAAACACTAACGGTGGGAAAAATACATATCAAACAAAATGCTTGGATTGGCGCAAATGCTACAATTTTACAAGGCGTAACGATTGGTAAAAACTCTATAGTGGCAGCAGGCTCAGTTGTTTTAAAAAATGTACCTGACAATACGATAGTAGGAGGCATACCTGCAAAAATTATTAAACCAATTTAATATGAAAATCAATATACTAATTCTCATTGTACTATGCACACTTACAATGAGTTGTAACAATAAAACTCAAGAACAAATGAAAACAGAAGTTCCAAACATAAGCGACTTTCCAACAGGGAAAGAAAATACAGGCTATGAGCAATACTTTACAGGTAAATCTTGGTTAGCTCCATTGACAAACAACAAAGAATTGAATGTTCCACTTGCTAATGTAACATTTGAACCAAGTTGTAGAAACAATTGGCATAGCCATACAGGAGGACAACTTTTAATTGTTGTAGGTGGAGAAGGTTTGTATCAAGAAAGAGGGAAACCAGCACGCCATTTACAAAAAGGTGATATTGTAGAAATAGCACCAAACGTAGAGCATTGGCACGGTGCAACAGCTACAAGTTGGTTTGCTCATCTTGCCACAAGTGGAAATCCACAAACAAATGAAAATACATGGCTAGAACCTGTAACAGATGAAATTTATAATCAAGCCAATAATCAAATCAAAGAATAATGAAAAAGCATCAGTGGATTGTTGGAATTCTCTTTCTTGTATTTACTCTAACTACATCAAAAATGAATGCACAGGATAAAACTACGTTGAATAGTAATGAACAAAGCTTAGTAGAAATTTCTGCACTTACTGCAACGGGAAATATTGAACAGTTGAAAATCAAACTCAACAATGGGTTAGACAATGGTCTTAGCATTAATGAAATCAAGGAATCATTAACTCAGCTTTATGCTTATTGTGGCTTTCCAAGAAGTTTAAATGCTATCAATGCCTTTAAAACAGTAGTAGAAGAAAGAAAAGCAAAAGGGATTATTGATAAAGAGGGAAAGAAAATCGTTATTGAAAATAACTCGCTAGACAAATATGAACAAGGCAGAAAAGTGTTGCAGGAGTTGACTAATAAATATCAGCCCAAACCTGCACCTAATTTTGGAGAATTTGTGCCACGAATAGATGCATTTCTAAAAGAACACTTATTTGCTGATATTTTTGCTTGTGATGTACTCAATTTTCAGCAAAGAGAGTTAGTTACCATCTCAGCTTTAGCAGCAATGACCGATGTAGAAGCACAATTACAAGCACACATTGATATGGGAAAAAACACTGGAATCACTGAAGTACAATTAGAAAAAGTGGCAGATATTATTGGAAAGGTTATCAACCAAAAGCAGGCAAATATACTTCGAAAAATAATTGATGTAAAACCTCTATCAGTTAGTGAGTCAGATATGATAGTGCATATTTCAGAAGCAGAAATCTTACCTCAAGATTTAGAAGAATCTAAGGCTATTTTAAAAGAAGAAACATCAAAACAAAAAACAGAAATAATAATGAATAATACAGAACATTATACCTTTGAGTTAAGTAACAAAGTAACTCGTCAAAAAGTAACATTCAAAAACCGATACGGTATTACTTTATCAGGTGATTTATATATTCCCAAAGATGATAGTGATGAGCCTTTAGCAGCCATTGCCATTAGTGGTCCTTTTGGAGCAGTCAAAGAACAAGCATCTGGTTTATATGCCAACCAAATGGCTGAAAGAGGTTTTATTGCGCTTGCTTTTGACCCTTCTTATACAGGAGAAAGTAGTGGCGAACCACGAAATGTAGCATCACCAGATATCAATACTGAAGATTTCAGTGCTGCTATAGATTACCTTGGACTACATGAAAAAGTTGATAGGAACAAAATAGGTATTATAGGTATTTGTGGTTTTGGAGGCTTTGCACTAAATGCAACTGCTATTGATAAACGAGTGAAAGCTGTTGCAACTACCAGTATGTATGATATGTCACGAGTAAATGCAAAAGGTTATTTTGATGCTAATACACTAGAACAACGTACTAAAATATTAGAAGACTTAAGCGAACAGCGTTGGGAAGATGCAAAAAATGAAAAACCTGAAACATCATCAAATAATTTACCCGAAAAACTAACTGGAGATGAACCTTCATTTGTAGCACAATATCACAACTATTACAAAACACCTAGAGGTTTTCATCCTCGTTCTATTAATTCAAATGGTGCTTGGACTAAAACAACACCTTTGTCTCTAATGAATATGCCAATTCTAACCTATATTGAAGAAATATCTCCAAGACCAGTATTGATAATCGCAGGAGAAAATGCACATTCTAAATATTTTAGTGAAGATGCTTACAAAGCAGCAGCTCAACCAAAAGAATTGATAATAATACCAAATACAGTTCATGTAGATTTATATGACAAAATAGATATAATACCTTTTGATAAGTTAACTAACTTTTTCACAGAAAATTTAAAGTAATGTAGTCAAGTTTAGAACCTGTTTAAATTTTTGTTTTACTATCAGAAATTTAAACAGGTTCTAAATATAAGACAAGGTAAAAATAGTCGTGGATATTGCTTTGTTTAGCTGTAATAAACAAATTTGAGCTGTTTGTAGTTGTTCAACTTTAAAAATATACAACTCTTAAATCTATCGAAAATGACAACTATTTTTGAAGCTCTACGAAAAGACCACGATATCCAACGAGATTTGGCAGACAAACTTATCCAAACCTCTGGAGACACAGAGGAAAGACGCTCTCTATACAAACAACTCAAACACGAACTCAAAATACACGCCGATGGCGAAGAGCGTCATTTTTATATTCCGTTGTTTGAAGATGAAAAAACACAAGAACACGCTCGTCATGGAGTAGCCGAACATCATGAAATGGATGAACTGATGGAAAAACTAGACGAGACAGATATGAGTTCGCCTGCTTGGCTTACCTATGCAAAGCAGTTGCAAGATAAAGTCCATCACCATTTGAAAGATGAGGAACATACTATTTTTCAACTTGCAGGCAAAGTGCTTTCAGAAAAGCAGAAAGGTAGCCTTGCAAATGATTATCAAAGCTACATTGATAAGGAAAGAGAATAATATTGTTTTTAATTTTTATCCACACAATATTTACTTTACTTCTCCATTTATTTATAGTGTCTGTCGTACTATGCCTATATAAAAAACTGATTTGCGACTATTTCAACTTCAAAAATATTTCTCCACTTTTGCTGTCTTTTGCTTGAAAGGCAGTTTTTGATTGAATATTATTGGGAATAACAACATCTTTTCCAATAATGACAAAATCTAGTTGCTGCTCTTCCACGAAAAGCCATTTTAGAGAATCACTGCATTCTTGGTTTCTCTTGATAAGCCACTTTGCAAAAATATCGGTATTTATAAAGTGATTTACGGTTACCTTCTCATTTTCTATTAGACACGCCATATCTAAATTATAAAACCTTTCTAGGTCTTTTTTAAAAGCTAAATAACGCCCCTCTATTTCAAAATTTTCATTTCTATTGAATAGTTTTTTATCATCATAATAACTGTCAGAGTGAAAAATTGAACCTCTTTTGAGTTTATTATTTTCTATCAGTTCTTTTTCTAATACATCTAAATAAGCAGAAGAATACACTTGATGAGGCTGCGTTTCCTTCCAAAACCAATGCAGTGTAAAACCAAATCCATAACAAAGCAGAATTATAAAAATACCTTTTACTTTGTAATTCAAAATATTTTTTAAATTAATAATTAAATAAATCAAACTTACTTGCACAAAAGGTAAAATAAAATTTCTCAAAAACTGAAAACGCTCTTGATGAAGTGGAAGTAAAAAATAAAGCACAACACCTCCTAAGAGACCTCCTAGCAAAAATACAAGAAGAATTGTCGTTCTATTATTTTTTTTAAAACCAGTGTACAACAGCAATAGAAAAGGAAAATAGATGACTAAAAACGAAAATAAGTATAGTATAACTTCTTTGAAAACCTCTAAAATACTCCTTCCACTTTTTAAGAAGGCAAAAACCGTTGTACTTGCATCTGCCACGTTTTCAGAGGATTTTGTAAAATAGTAAAACAAAAAATAACATACAGGGAGTAAAAAAAAAGCTAAAATTTCTAAGCTATTTGTCTTCAAAAAACTTGATTTCTCTTTAACCCAAAGAAATATTCCTATAAAAAAAACACCTCCCCAACAGGCAGCCCAAAGTGTAGGCGAAGCAATAGGAAGCATAAAGATTATCCAAACAGAAGTCTTATAATTTTTATTCTGATAGGCTAAGAAAATGGCTATCCAAAAAAAATAATGCTCTGAAAGTCCTGTAAAAATAGTGTTGGCGAGCCAATAGGTAGATTGAAAGCCTTTTAGTTCATTATAAAATGGCAGATAAATTCCTCCTACAAAAAGCAAGGCAAACGACCACAGAAAAATAGTTGATGATAGTTTTTGTCGTCTTACCTGCTCAAATATTGCCAAAATTCCTATCCAAGCACAAATTTGTAAAAGTGGCAATGTAAAAAGTGAATAGGCAACATAGCCAGAGACAGAAAATACTTTTACAAAAAATGCAGAGAGCCAAAATTCAAAATAGTGATAGGGAGTTGTTCCCAAAACGCTAGGAAAGTCTTCGTGAAAAAGAAAAATAGTTTCATAAGAAGAAGTCAGTAATTTTTCAGAAAGCCTACCATAAAAAAAACTATCTTTTGAAGGAATCA
Source organism: Bernardetia sp. (assembly GCF_020630935.1). Lineage (NCBI taxonomy): Bacteria > Pseudomonadati > Bacteroidota > Cytophagia > Cytophagales > Bernardetiaceae > Bernardetia > Bernardetia sp. The sequence goes on along the minus strand of NZ_JAHDIG010000041.1, from coordinate 17,780 downwards.
GAAATTTAAAACTTTGTTCAGCGTTAAAAATAGCAGAAATATCAAAGACAAAAGAAGCATTCAGAAGCCAAATCAGCACGCTACCACTTACTAAAAAAAGAAGTTCTCTCGTCTTAGAAAAGCTAACATTTCGTTGATGCTTACCAAAACTTTGAATCACAAAATATATTGAAAAAAATAAAGATGGAACTAATAATAACTGTATAGTTTGTCCAGTTTTACAGAAAATGGAGGTAAGGATACTTAAAAATGAAATGCCAAAAAATAATAACCAGAAAATAAAAGTCATATTTTAGTCAGAAATTAGCTAATTTTGTTGTGTAACGCATCCTTTGACGTATCTAATTCAGATGTTTAAATAATTTGTGTGAAAAGTTTTATTTCTTCTTTTACGGTTTTTGTTCTATTTCTAATAGTTTTTTATACTATTCAGCATTCTACTATGGCTTTGCCTATTGTTAAAAAAGATGCTGTTTATCAGACACTTACTGAAAAGTGGGTCATCTATGATGAAGATTTAGAAAGCTATGTTCCTTATTTGCCTACCATTCATAGTCAGTATAGAGCTTTGCATTTGATTTTCAATGTCAATCAAAACCTTCAAGATTACAAAAATAATTATTTAGGGATTGCCTTACCACAAGATGCAAAACTATTTTGGAATACTCATTTTTCTTCGCTTGTTACAGAAAAAGAATATATAGAAGTTTCTTTTGATAGTTTACTTCGTTCCTACTCTGCAAACAATAGAGATTTCAATGGTTTTCTGATGCTTACTGTTTATCAAGAAAAACCTCAAAATCAGATTATTGAACCATATTCAGCCTATATTCTTACAAAAAAAAATAGCTTTACCCCACCAAAGATTAGCCAGCAAACCCCTCAAAACTCTCTCATCGTAGAAAAACCTATTTCACCACTTCCCGACTGGATTTTATTAATAAACTGGTTTATGGTAGGCATTGTGGTTGTCTTTTCTGTGATTGCCTATCCGATTGTTGGAAAGGAAGCATTTGGCGACTCGTGGAACTACTTTTTCCGTCCTGCCAAAGCTCTCAAAAGAACTGAACTCTTGCCACAAATTGGCTATGTGGTTTATTTTAGCCTTGTAATGGGTTTTGTATGGATTTTTTATGATTACTTGAATCTATATGGAACAAGTGCAAGTGATTATTTTCTTATCAACAATAGCCTATTCTCTTTTCTTTTAGATTGGTTGTATGCAGCTTTTTGGTGTTTGTGTATTGCTATTTTAAGACTGCTTTGGATTCAATTTATGGGGAAATTATTTTTTAAGAGCAGTAATATTGACGAACAACACACACAAGCACTTCTGTTGGGCAACACTTTTATAATGGGCGTAATTTTTATAACAAGTGTCATATTTTCCTTCATAGCAGACACTTTATATATTTCTGATGTAGAAGCTGCAAGTAGTTCTTTTCTCTACTATTTTGTCTTGATAGTCGTTTTTTCTATCCTAACTCACAGTTTATTAATTAGTTATTATTTGTTTACACGAACAAATGCTGGTAAGTTGTATCTTTTTTCGTACCTTTGCGCCACTGAAATAATTCCACTTCTATTACTTTCGAAATGGATTATATCAGTTATGTAACTAATTATCAGATAATACAACTAATTTGAAATTCTAAATCTTTAAACCAAATTTTCCGAATTGTATGTGTTGTATTAGTAATTAGAATTACTTCATACACTTTTTTAGAGATAATCTGACAAATCTGTATGTATAGTTTGTGTAAATATAAATTATTTTTCAAAAAAACATCTCTTTTATCAAAGATTTATTGAAAAAAATATTTTTATAGCTCAAACTGTTTTAGTCGTAGTTTTTAACAAACCAATTTTTGCAACGATATGGCAAACGAAGCAAATGCCTCACACCCAACACCGAAACCTAAGCAAATTCGTAGTGTACTGATTTCACAGCCTGCTCCTCTGACAGACAAATCTCCTTACCACGACCTTGCCCAAAGATATAATGTGAAGGTAGATTTTAGAAAATTTATTGAAGTACAGCCTGTTTCTTTACGTGAGTTTAGAAAACAACGTATCAATATCTTAGACCACACAGCCGTTATTTTCACAAGCAGAAATGCTGTTGACCATTTCTTTACGCTTTGTAAAGGGTTAAAAATCACGATTCCAGAAGATATGAAATACTTCTGTGTGTCAGAACAAACTGCTATCTATCTTCCAAAATATATCAATCTTCGCAAGCGTAAACTTTTTGTAGGCGACCGTACGGCAGAAGACCTCAATAAAGTAATTGCCAAGCATAAAAAAGAGAAATTCTTATTCCCTTGTTCTGATATTCGTAGAGACGATATTCCAAATTTCTTAAAGGAAAACAATATTGAGCATTCAGAAGCTATCATTTATGCTACAGTTTCTAGTGATTTGTCTGATTTAAAAAATGTAAACTACGATGTAATTGCCTTTTTTAGTCCATCTGGAATCAAATCTCTTTTTGATAACTTCCCAGATTTCAAACAAAAGACTACTCGTATTGCAGCTTTTGGTCCAACAACAGCAAAAGCAGTAAGAGACCACAATCTACGACTAGACATTGAAGCTCCACTTCCAAATGCACCATCTATGACTGGAGCCATCGAACAATATATTCGTAAGATGAGAGAAGAATTGGGTATTGATTAATACTATATTTTTTTCATAGCCGTTGTTGGTTTCTTCTCCAACGACAAAACTTATTTTCAACTCCTTTTTCATAATTTGACATCGTTCAGTTTTGAGAAAGGAGTTTTTCTGTTTATTTTGTATTAGTTTCAACTATAACTTTATGATTTATCCTCATACGCTTTCTAAGAAAAATAAACATCATAAAAATTTCTTAAAAGAGAAAAGAAAAGACCCCATTACAGGAGATGTAATTATGGAAGGGGATGAGATTGTGCTTTGTGGAGCTTGTAAGTCAGCATTTTTGTTAGACTCTTGGAATTATATGGACAACAAACATTGTAGCCAGCCTTTTACCTTACAAGAAATTCCAAGTAAGCAGCACGTTCAGAGAGAAGTGGAAGAAGAAAAGAAATATGATTTTAAAATATTGACCAACGATTCCTCCCCCTTCTTTATTATTTTTATGTTATTATTTACTCCCATATTGTGTGGTCTGATGAATTCGATACATAAATCATTAGGCTTTGTTTTTGGAACTTTATGGATCTCTGCTCTTTTCATTTTTTTACTATATACGCTCTTTCACTTTTACAAAAACATAAAAATAAACAATAGTAAAGTTGTATTTTCGTCATTATTTGAATCTAAAACAATTTACTTATCAGAAGTAGAAAAGTTAGAGTTTATTGACAAAAATATTGATAAGCCTAATGATAAAAAACATCTTCACTACGTATCATTCATACTTTTTCTAACAAGTGGGCAGATAAAAAGAATTAAAATACTCAAAGATGAAAAAACCATTACCAAGATAAAAGAATTACAAGAAGACTTTAAAACCTCTTCATTACAGCATAAAATCACTTTATATGAAGAATCTTAAAATGAAAGCAACACATCTAATAGAAAACCGAATCATTACAATAAACAATTTCTTTAGCCCAGAAGAATGTAAAAAATATATTGCTCTTAGTGAGGAGCTAGGTTATGAAGCTGCTACAATAGACACAGGAAAAGTAGTTTCAGAAGTGAGAAATAATGAGAGAGTATTTCATAAAAATGAGCAGCTTGCTGACCTTATTTTTGAGCGTGGCAAAGATTTTTTTGTTCCCAAAATTGGAAATAGTGAAGTAGTGGGTATCAACGAACTTTTTAGGTTCTATAAATATGAAAAAGGACACAAATTTAAAGGACACCAAGACGGAAGTTTTATCAGAAATGCTTCCGAAGCTAGTTATTTTACCTTTATGATTTATCTCAACGACGGCTATAAAGGAGGAGAAACAAGGTTCATAAAGCATAATATTATCCCAAGAGAAGGAATGGCTCTTATTTTTCTTCATAAACTCTACCACGAAGGAATGGAGGTTTTGGAAGGGCGAAAATATGTTTTGAGAAGTGATGTGATGTATAGATTAGTATCTTAGAAATATTGTTATGTCTTTTCATAGTGAAAAGCCTCAACCATCTTTCCATATTCCCTTGCCAATACTTTTAGACCTTCTATCATTTCATTTTTTTGTAAATTATTTATCACATCAGATAAAGAAAATTTCTCTTCATTTAATTGAAAACAAATAGTGAGAGAACTATTATTCTTTTTATCCCACAAAAAATCAAATTTATACTCCACCTGTTTTTTCAAGATAGGCTCAAGTATGATAGGTATTAGAGTGTCATCAACTGTAGTATCTAAGTTATCTAGCCCATTATATTTAGCTAATACTTTCATAGGAAAAGTAAAATGATATTCTTTCTGATTTGGAATATAGTAATTCAAAATGTTATAGTTTAGTTTTTTCTTATTTAGAGATAAAAAAAAGTAATCGCTTCAAAATAAACACAGGATAAAATGATTTTAGAAAACGATATTCTAAGTAATGAATCTTCTGCTCTGATTAAGGAATTTTACTTTGCACACATTCCAGCCACTTCGGGTATAAAGCTCAAACCTGTGATTGATGATGGTTGTTATGATTTTATTTTTTTCAACGAAAAGCAAACAGCCTTAGAATTTGGAAAGAATAAAAAAAAACTTCCTATTGACTACGACACATTCACTATCAGTCTTTCTGAACCTCCTTATAAGCTCAAATTTGATAACTCCATTACATTTTTCACAATCAAAGTTCAACCTTGGTTCAATGCTTCTTTTTTTCCTCTTAATAAATTCCACAAGCAAGAAGGGATTATAAATTTAGAAAGTCTTTATGGAAAAGAAGTTACCAAATTACACCAAGAATTATTTAGTAGTAATGATTTTGAAGAACAGAAAAAACTAGCTCTTAATTTTGTAGAGAAAAACAAACCTATTTTTACAGAAGAAATTCGATTAGTAAAATCTGTTTGTGAGAAAATTTATGAGAAAAAAGGTATCACTTCAGTACAAGAGTTAGCACAGCAGTTTGAACTGAGCAGACAGACAATCAATAAAATTTTCAAAAATGAAGTTACCTACACACTCAAAAAATTTATTGTCATTGTCAGAATAATGGAGGTTATCAAGCACAAAGTTAGACATCACAATCTTTCTTTCACAGAACTAAGTTATGAATTTGGATATTTTGACCAAGCCCATTTTAACAACGATTTTAAACGTATTTGTGGAGTTTCGCCTTCTGCATTTTTCAAAGATTTACCTCCTTTTTTAGAAAGACATAAATAACCCTTTACCATTTTTACAATTTTTTGGCTGACTTATCTTGTTTCTTTGTAGCTCACATTTACTCACTTAAAAAATCAGTTATGAAAGCTACCTGCATTTATTCTTTGCTTCTTATTCTTCTCTTGTCAGCTTGCCAAACATCTCAAAAAACTCCTATTTCTAATACAAAAAACACAGAAAAAATAGACTCTCTTCACTACAAAGCTGATGAGTATATGCAAGCTCTTACAAATCTAGGAAAGTTTAATGGTGTCGTTTTGCTAGAAAAGAATAATAAAATAGTGCTACAAAAAGCCTATAATATCTCCCAAAAACCACTAGACTCACTGCCTTCTTTGTGGGTAGAGAAAAACTATCAGTTTGATTTGCGCTCTATTGCCAAACTATTTGCCAAAGCAAGTGTAATAAAACTAGAAAATGAGGGAAGGCTAAATCGAAATGACTTTATAGAAAAATATATTTCCAATTTCCCCAATGGAAACAAAATCACGATAGAACATCTGATGCACAACCGTTCGGGCTTGCCTAGAGAGTTTACAACAAATAACGACAACTGTCTAGAACTTGGTTCGGATGAAATCATAGCACTTGCAAAAAAGGAAAAGTTAGAATTTGAACCTAATACAGATGAGCGTTATTCGAATGTAGGCTTTCAGTTGTTGTATTATGTTATTTCAAAAATTAGTCAAAAGTCGTATCACAATTACTTGAAAGAAGCCTTTTTTGAACCTTTAGAAATGAAAAACTCTGGTGGACATTTTGATTTTGATAACTCAAATCTAAAAAATTATGCCTACGGTCATTATAAAAAAGACAAAAAACTTATTCCTATTTTAGAATTTCCAAAAGACGATTGTAAGGTGGGGCATTTGTATTCGACAGTAGAAGACCTTTCGAAGTTTATCAATCATCTGGAAAATGAGCCTTACTTTTCTGCCTTACAAGATAAAAATATCATCGGACACGCAGGAGGAACACAAGGGAAACGAGCTTACGTTTTTAAAAACTATGAGAAAGAGTATAGCATTGTCTTTTTAACCAACTACGATGAAATTCCTTTCCAACAGATTACAGAAGATTTGAAAAATATCTTGGAAGGAAAGCCATATCAAATCCCTAAAGAAGTAAACAGAACAGCTATCGAAATCCCTCAAAATATCCTTTCAAATTATGAAGGCACTTACGATTTTGCTGAAATAGAACATCTAAAGCTAAAATTTGTCGTAGAAAAAGATACTCTTGTTGCTTATCAAGATGGTAAATTTAGTGGAAAACTTCTTGCAGAAAATGATTCTACTTTTTTTTGGGACAAAAAATCTGCTGAATCTATCATTTTTCAAAAAAATGAAAACAATGAATATAAAGTTTTGATGGATTTTAAGGGAGCAAAATGGGAAGGCTTGAAAGTAGAATAAAAAAAATGGACAGGATTTCATTTTCCTGTCCACTTAAATAAAAAATATCAAAAATTATGGTAAAGTGATAACTTCTGTTCTATTACCTGCCGTAATGGTTGCTTCTTTATCGCAATCACCATTTCCATAATCTAAAGTAACACTAGGAACAGCTCTGCCTGTTGAGTTTCCTGTAAATTCTATAGTCAAAATACCACTTACAGGATAGATAATTTGACTTGTCCAACAGATAGATTTTTTAGTTAGAGGTGTTGTGATAGTAGAAGTAAAGGCTATTCCATCAGCAGTTGTTCCAGAAGAATTTCCTGTGATTGTGAATACATCATCTCCAGCATCTAAGTTGCCAGTTCCTTCTGTCCACGTATAAAGTTTTTCAAAACTAAGCTGCATGCTTCGGTCTGGGAAAGTTAATATTCCATTTTCTAATGTCAAGTTGTATTGCCATTGGTCAGACGAGTTTTTTGAAAAACCATTTGTGCCAAGTGTTCCATTTACGCCATAATCATTAACTGTGTAGTTTTCAAAAGTGATAGTCAGTTCATCTCTTGTACTTCTGTCTCCATCTCTGTAACCAATCATAATTTTACCACTACGGTTGCGTCCGTCTTCTCCCACACAGCCTGTGCCAAAATCTATAGTAAGTACTCTAGCCACCTCATCATTTGTAATGATAGCACAGCTCTCTACACGTCCAGAACGAGAACCATCTAGCTCGCCATCTAAGCCATCTAATGCTGTATTGTAGGCATCAAAAAACTGTGCTTCTGCTGTCTCTACATCCTTTGAAGTGTCAAAGGCTGCTTGTGTATCTTCTTCGGGTTCAGTTTCTTCCGATTCTTTACAAGCCGTAAAGCCAAGCATTGAAACTGTAATTAATAGAACAAAAAAACGAAATAATTTACTTTGGATATTCATAATAGATAAAATTTAAAAATGAGTTGAATAAAAATTTAAGAGTGTTTTGTGTTGTTAGACATATAAAATTTAAAAAAGTTTAATTGATTAAATAAATTGTTTTTCCACCAAATCGCTGTTCTTGTACTTTATCAAATACTTTTACATAGTTTGGATTTTCTGTATTCATAACTCTATCCCAAAATCTAAAATAGAGACCATAGTTACCCTTGAACTTTTCGTGATGTAGGTTGTGGTGTACCGATGTGTTGAAGATTTCGAAAAGCCACGAATATCTAAACCATTTGGGAACAATCTCAAAACCTAAATGCCCATACACATTGAATAGAAATGCTACAAAAGTAAAACTGAAAATAACAAGAGGGTGCAGAGGAATAATGAAAAGCATTATTGGAAAAATAAGAGCTTCTATAATTGCTTCTGAAAAATGAAAAGAATAAGAAGCCCAAGGCGACGGATTTATCGACTGATGATGAACTCGGTGAATATATTTGAAAACCTTTGGAGAATGAATCGCTCTATGAACCCAATAAAAATAAGTATCTTGAATAATTAGCATCAAAATGCCACTCAAAGGCAGCCACCAAATAGAAAAATCACTAATGTTTCTATAAATTTTTGTGTGTTCTCCGATAGAACTATTAATCAATACAAAACCTACCAACCCAAAAATTACAGTTGAGAAAATAGAGTTTTTTATTTCTCTTAAAAAATCGGTGTTTTTTGCAATTCGTTTTTGAATCTTGTTTTTCAAGAACTTATAATTGAAAACTTTGTACACTAGCAAAAAAGCCAATCCAGCAAAAATAAAATAACGAATGAGGTTTATAAAAACAGGAAGAAAAGGCGAAAAATAAGGTGTTTGAGATTCCATAATTGTAGTATTTGTTTTAGAGTGCATAAATCATAACCTTCTCATTTTGAACGTTTTGATTTATACAAATATACTACACTTCATAGCTTCTAGAGATTAACAAAAGATAATTTCGTTCAGTAGATAATTTTTCATTCTTAATTTTTTGTTTTTTTATTTTCGCTTCGCTTGTTCCATTTCTTTTGTAGCGATACGTTTTCGAATTCTTGAAAGCGAAACAGGAGTCATTCCCAAAATAGTGGCAATGTATTTATCTGGGACTCTATTTACAATATCTGGTTTTGCCTTTACAAACTCTATGTAACGTTCTTCTGGAGAGTACAATATAAAAGATTCTACCCTTTCAATAGATTCTTTGAGCATATCTAGTAGAAAATATTTTCGCCCTTGTTCTAGTTTGGGATTCCGTTTCATTATTTCTTGCGCCAAATCATAATCGACGACTAAAAGCTCTGTTTTTTCTAGGGCTTGATAATAAAAACGAGATGGAGAGTTATGTAAAATGATGTCGTGAGACGAAAAAAATTGGTCTTCCCAACGTACCATGGTTGTAACTTCCTCCCCTTTCTCATTGACTAAAAATGAACGAATAAGTCCTTTTTTGACATAAGCAATTTGTCTTTTGGTTTCACCTTCTTCAATAAAAAATTCTAAAGGAGCAAGTTTTTTTCGGCTTACACTTGCAAACATATCTTTGAGGTCTTGTAAGCCCAACCCCTTAAATATTCCAAAATAATGGTTTAATTTTTCTAAGTCTATCATTTTGTTACTTTATAGAGTCATTTTTTTCTAAAAATCATAAAATTTCTACCCAAATATTTTTATCACAAATAGCCTTTCGTAGAGGTTTGAGCTGGTTAAAAGTTCCTGTCGTGATGGTAGAATGTCCTTTTTTGCTGGCTTCGGTTACAACATCAAAAGCATCATCTAGTGAAAGTTTACACGTCTGAACAAGTATTTCGATGACGTAGCTAGGTTTATTCTTGTTATCATCAAACAAAACTAATTCTCTTTCTAATGTATTATCTAGTTGTTCTTCTGAATCAGTAAGCGTTTTGATAAGGGTTTCGGTAAGTTCTTTTCTTTGAGGGACAGATGGCTGGCTAAATAAAGGATGCATAGTAATAGTTCATAGTTAAAAAAATTAAGAAAAAAATAGTAGTAAAATTAAGTATGTTTGTATAAAGAAGTGTTTGTGAAGAGATAAAGTTTACATTAAAGTTATTTAAGAATGAGAAAATAGCCGTTGTTTACGGTTAAAAAAACTTCTCATACAACTTCAGTATTTTCACTTAAGTAGTGGGGCAAAATTAATTGCACCTAATTTTTATTTTAAACTGGTCAGTTCTTCAGTACAGACCAATTTGAAATATACACTCAAAACTTAAGAAAAACGTATTCATCCAAATCAAACCTTCAATGCAAACTTGAATGAAATACAAAATACTGTTTAATTTTGTTCAAGTAATTAAATGAAAATGTATATTTATTTGAATCCTTAATATCGTTATGCCAAAAGTTTCGGTTGTGATGCCTGTTTTTAATGGAGAAAAATTCATCAAAATGGCGATTGAAAGCATTTTGAATCAAACTTATAAAGATTTTGAATTAGTGATTATAAACGATGGCTCAACAGATAGCAGTGCAGAAATTATACAATCCTACCAAGACGAGCGCATTCGTTTTTTAGAAAATGAAGGTAATAGAGGTATTTTTTATACTCGCAATCGCCTTTTTGAAGAAGCAAAAGGAGAGTATATTGCTATTTTAGATTGTGATGATTGTGCAGAACCCATCCGATTAGAAAAACAAGTCGCCTTTTTAGATGAAAACGAAGAGTTTGGCTTAGTGGGTTCTTGGATTACGATTATTGACAATGAGAATACTATCAAAGGAGCTTGGCAACTAGAACACCGTCCAGAACGCATAGCAGCCAAACTGTTATTTCTCAATCAGTTTGCACAGTCTTCTATTATGATGCGAAAAGAGTTTTCAGAGTTAAAATATAGGAAAGAATATCCTCCTGCTGAAGACTATGACCTTTGGATACGTATTGCTCACAAAACAAGAGTGATAAACCTACCAGAATCATTGATAAAGTATAGAATCCATGATAATAATATAAGCCAAACACAACGAGAAACAGCAGATAGAAATGTTTTGAAAATCTATAAAAATCAGTTAGAAGAATTAGGAGTATATGCTACTCCAGACGAACTCAAAACTCATACAAAAATAGGAAATATGAATTTTGAAGTAAATAATAAAGTCTTTTTTGAAAAAGCTAAAAACTGGTTAGAACTCTTGCATACAAAGAATCAAAGAATAAGAGTATATAAAACACTCGTTTTTAATGAGCTTTTGGGAGAATACTGGGCAGAACTTCTATCAAAAAATATTGACTTAGACTTAGCAAAAGAAAGTTTTAAAAACTCTCTATTATCCCCCTTACTTTCTGCAAACAAGAAAGATAGCTTATCAAAGGCTTTTAGATTGCGTTCATTTCCACTCAATTATACAGTAAAACCTATATTACATTTCTTTAAAAAAAAGAAAAACAAATAGTTTCTGTAACCTCTGTTACAAAACAAGAGTAACAAAATATTTATTTTTGTTAGAGTATTGAACATGAGATAAAAAGTTGTTGGTGTCGCTATGCTAAAACAGCAATGAACAGTGTTTTTTGCTCACAGAACAGCAAATTTCTTTGTGTTCAGTACTTTATTGTAGAAACACTTCTGAAAATTTACCCAAAACCACTAATACTATGATAGATGCGTTAAAAAACTTATTTAATTCGAAACCACCTACTGATTATAAAAAACTCTTACAAGAAGGTGCTATAATTGTTGATGTTCGTACAAAAGGGGAATACGCAGGAGGGCATATCAAAAACTCTAAAAACATTCCTTTAGACACATTAGAAAAACAACTTAGCCAGTTGAAAGACAAAACTCAACCCATCATAACATGTTGTGCTTCTGGAATGCGTAGTGGAAGTGCAAAAAGGCTCTTAGAATCAAAAGGTTACACCAATGTTTATAATGGTGGTGGCTGGGCAAGCCTAAATAATAAGATTTAAGAAATACTATAATTGCACAGGGCTTCAACCCTGTGCAATTAACTTATTTATCTTTCCTCAGAATCTTTCCATCATCTGTAACTTCAATAATTCCTTCTGGAATATCAGTTTTGTTAAGGTTTTGGATGATAGGGATTACTCGTTTTTGTTTGTCAAGCGTAACGCCACCACGCCCCAGCTGGATAATAGGCGTAACTTGCCCAGAAATAAACTTTCCTTCTTTATCTACTTCAATATTTACAATCGGAGCAAGTCCACTTTCTCCACGCAAACTAAAACGGTCGTAAGTACAAAAATTGCCCAAACTATACGCAATAAACCTATCTTTATAGACTTCCATAGCACGAGTAACGTGAGGGCCGTGTCCGAAAATAATATCTGCTCCTGCATCAATCATGGCGTGCGAAAAAGCATATACATTTCCTCTATTTTCGCCATAAAAAGTTTCGGTTTTGCGTGTAATATGCTGTTTACTTCTTCCTTCTGCGCCACCGTGAAATGAAACAATGACTACATCACAAGAATCATTTAACTGCTTTACAATTTTTTCGGCTGCTTTTATATCTCTAATATCCATTGTGCCAGAGTTAGGAGCAAAGGCAGCAAAACCGTATTTTATGCCTTCTTTTTCAAACATTGTATAGGGACAAGAGGTAAGTCCAGCATACTCTACTCCAATGTTTTTCAAGAATTTCTTTCCATTTTCTCTGCCTTCATTTCCAAAATCACCTACGTGATTATTAGCAATACTTACTACATCGAAACCTCCTTGTTTCAATACATCTTCTACAAGTTTTTCTGGCATTCTGAACGCATAACATTTGCTAGGGTCAGAGCAGCGTTTTACAGCTCCTCCTTTATCCAATACAGCACCTTCTAAATTACCAAAAGTAAGGTCTGCACTTTTCAAGATAGAATCAACGTCTGAAATTAAATCTTTTCCCTCGTTGGGAGGTAAGTGTGCAGTCGAAGGAAAATTAGTTCCAAACATCATATCACCCACACCTATAATCTGCAAAGTCTTTTTTTCTGATTTGGCTTTTTCTTCTACATAAGATAAAGTAGTATCATTAAGTTTTATTTTCAAAGAATCTGTCAAAGTATTGAGAAGAGCAAGCGAATCTTTGGCTGTATTGGTATTTTGTATGGCTTGATAATCTGTTTGACTACAACCAAAGTGTGAAATACTGATAGTGGGAAGTAGAAAAACAATAAAGAGTATATTTTTTAATTTCATAATGATAAATTGATAGACAATTTTATAAGTTAAATTATTTTGCTAGATTAAACTTCAAGTAATACATCCAAATATTTTATTGGAATAAATAAGCACATAAAATAAAATTTCATTTTTATTTGCATAATAAAATAAAATTTTGTATATTATCCACACTGGTAAATAAATTAATAACGGAAGTAAGAGATTGTTTTATCCATTTTACTACTATATCTATTGTTTTAAAACAATTACAAGTTACTTCCTTTGTGCTTCAATTTTTTAAACACTAATTAAATGATTTTTATTGCAACGCAAGACAAGAAAGGGAAAATAACTGCATTTTTTTCAAAAAACAAAAAACAACTCAAAGAAAAAGGCTTCAAATGGATTAGAAAATTCGACAACGAACACCGTGCTATCCTTTGGGTAAATGAAAGCTACCTCTTAAATCAGAAAGAATTTTTATACTAATTTTGCAGTAGTCTTGCTCCAATAGCAATACATTCAAATACAACCTATTTCAATTTAATATATTGCTTCAATATCTTTTAGAGCATCAGAATACTTATTTTTTAAGTGTTTTGATGCTTTTATTTTTCATCTGTTGTGGAGAAAAAATCTTTTGCTATAATTTCTAAATATTCGTGATACGGACTTAGCTTTGGAAGAGCATTTTTTATTTTTAGATAGAGTTGTTCTGCATAAAGTTTGTCATCTTTTCCAATTGCTTGTGAAAGTTCAGTAAGATAATTATCCATAATTGGGGAAATTTCTGTTACATTACCTAACAAACGAGCTAATATTTCACTGATTGTCCAAGCCCAAGGCATTCCTTCCATCAAAAGAGGATGAGCAATAATACGCTCGTCTTCCCACTCCAACGAGATGATATTATTAGCTGACATAGACTGAATCATAAACGGACTTTGCGTTCCGATAATAAACTGTGTGTTAGGGAAAACTTCGGAAAGGCGTGGAATAAGAGTTCGTTGTAGATTCGGACTCAAATGAACATCAATCTCATCAATCAACACAATCGCTTGTATGCTTTCTGGTTTTTCTAAGTCGAAAGGATGTTGAATAGCACGTACGCACAAATCTAAAATCCAACTAAAAACTGTCTGAAAACCATCTGACATAGCAGAAATAAGCGATTCGCCAGAGGACGTTTGGAATACAAAATCTCCATCCTTGTTTAAACCCAAGAGTTGCTGTTCAATTTTTTGGTTTTGCAGATTTTCTAATGCAGTTTTGGAAGGAGCAAGCAGACGATTGACCACTTTCTTTATGCTCTCAATATTATTTTCAATAAAAGTGTAAGTACTGTGGTCGTCTTCACTTTTTAGAAAACCATTTTCTCCAAAAAGCGAAGCAATAGGAGCAAATGTTCTGTGCTGAAAATCGTAGTTTCGAAGTCCTCTTTTTCCTGTACTGTACCCCAAAATCAATAAGTTTTCACGTATCATTTCAAAATATCGACGATGACTTCCCGTGTTCATCACGCCATGTTTATCAATTTTGAATTTTACATTTACCTCTTCTCCAAAGCCTTGTAGGCGCAATACCAAATGTCCTGCATCTTTATTTCCGTGAACCACATTTTCCCAACCATAATTTATAGGAGGCTTTGGAATATTGGAAAGCCCTAGTGCAATAAGTTGCAGAATAGTTGATTTACCAGTTCCATTCGTACCAACAATCAACGTAATATTTTCTTTGGTATGAATATGAGGTAAGTCAATAGAAAGTTTATCAAAACAACGTATATTTTTGATAAACATTGATTCCAAAATTAGTGTATTATCTTCAACTGCTCGCTGCTCTTCTGGAAAATCAATAGGAATAAAAGGAGTGATGGTTTCAATAAAATGAACTTGCACCTGTTCTAAAAGGCGCATAATTTCAAAATCTTCACATTCTTCTATAAAAAAATACTCAAAATTGAAAATCATATTTTTACCTAGCATAGCGTGTGGTGTTCGCTGTGCTGCCATAGCATTGAGTTCTGTCAAAACAGGTTCAAAGTATTTTTGTAACAGAGTTACAGGAGCAGGGTAACGATATGTTTCTTCTAATAGTTGTTCGGATGCTCTATAGAATTTTTGTGTAATATCTCGTATAATTCTATGGCGAGCCACAGCAGACGACCCCATATTTATCTTATATGCCGTAATGGTAGAAGCTGCACGCAAATTTCTTTTGATAGGTTGTAGATTGCCCTTTCTATCAATGGCAATATACTTTTCAGGAATATCTAATTCAGGATTTATGATAAGTGGGTCTTCAGCCAAATGAATATCTGAATCTGCACGCCAAAGCATTCGGTCAGTGGGAGGCTTTTTTACCCTTTTATGCTTATTCATTATCGGAAACTGGCTATCTTCGTAGAGTTTACACTCTTCACAGACAGGCAAAAGGTTTGTCCACTCATAGACTAACCAATAATACAGTTCTGGTGAGCGATAGTGTGTAATAAAAGCTGTCGAATCTTGAATAGAAATTCCTACCTCACAGAAAGCACATTTGTTGTAATGTATTTCAAGCAGTTTACCCAATACTTCTTCATGCATCAAAATATCCAAACGAGGATACCCCACAAACTTTCCAATCTCAAGCAATGTTGCAATAGCCTTTTCTGTTTGAGCAGATTGTAAAATAGATGGGATATCGTCTGGATTTTTGCGTACTGAAATCATATTTTGATTACGAATTAGTCAATTACGAATTACGATGTAGAAAGTTTTTAATTCGTAATTAAACCTATTTGTCTTCTGTATTTTGTTGGTTTTCTTTTAAATATAGTGCTAATTTCTCACAAAGTTGGTGTATCTCTTGCGCCATATATTCGTCGTTGGTTGCCCTCAACAATGTATCAGCCATTCCTCCTAAAATATTGATACTAAATCCTTTCATTTCTTCAACAGGCATGTCTTTTGTCCAAAGGTCTAAGCGCAAACAATTTTTCTGATGGCTATCCCATATTGCCAAGGCAATCGCCTTTGCTTCTTCAAGCTGTTGTCCATTATCACTTGCTTTCCAAAATATTTTTTCTGGAAGATTTTTATCGTCTAACTCTATGCTAAAACGTATTTCAGATTGTTTCATTTTCTATTGGTATGATGTCTATTTTATAAGAGTACAAATTTACAAAAAAATAAATGGTGTTTATTGGATTTTCTTTTTTGTAAATACCTCATTTCAAATAAAATTCCTCACAAAAAAAGCTAATAGTAAAACTATCTTTGTAAATTTGGGTTATCTTTTTTTGCTATAATTTCGTCAATTATCTACCAAAACTTTTTACTTCATTTTACTGTCAATGAATCATCTGAATTATTTTGACGCTTTCAAAACTAAGTCATTTTACATAGGTTGTTTTTTAACTTTCAACCTTTTTTTATTTTTTCTCTCTTCCAACCTAAAGGCTCAAACGCCTGATTCTCTCATTATTCAAGACCCTTTATTAGAAATTGAGACTGTTCCTACCCTTTCAGGTCTAACTATTGAAGATACACTCTCTTTGGCAGAAGTATATGAGGTTATTTTCGAATATCATCCTCTTATTCAAAAAGCCAAACTGATTCCGGCTCTTGCTATTCAAGATATACGCAAAGCACGAGGAATGTTTGACCCTACCATAATGGGAGATTGGACAGAAAAACAATACAAGGAAACGCAATATTATCAAAAAATACATACCGAAATTAAGATACCTACAATTTTGGGTTTTGATATAAAAGCAGGTTATGAAAATAATTCTGGTGTTTATTTGGGCAATGAATCTACTGTTCCAGAGGAAGGACTTTTTTATGCAGGAATAGATATTCCACTTCTCAGAAATCTTATTTTTGATGAAAGAAGAGCAACCCTTCGAAAAGCACAAGTTTTTGCAGAGATGGCAGAGGCAGAGCAACGAAAAGAAATCAATAAACTATTTTTTGGAGTAGCAAAAGATTATTGGGAATGGTATGCAGCATATCAAAGTCTTTTGGTAGCCGAAGAGGGAATAGAAGTAGCTGAGTTTAGATTTGAGGGCGTAAAAGCTGCTTACGAATATGGGAAATATCGTGCTATCGATACCACAGAGGCTTTAATGGAACTTCAAAAACGAAAAGTGGAGCGTTTACAAGCCCTTGTGGACTTTGAAAAAACTCGTTTGGCTCTTTCTGGACACGTATGGTCGGAAGATGGAGTAGCTGTTTTTATAAAACCCACTATTGCGCCTTCTGGTAGAGGAGGTCAGATAGAAAATTTTGATTTACAAAGTATGCTTACTACGGCTGCCGAATTTCATCCCGAACTATTGAAACAACAATTTAAACTCAATGCCCTCAAAATAGACAGACGTTTGTATCAATTTTCTTTGATGCCACAGTTAGATTTGTCTTACAAACCCATTCTTTATCCAAGAAAAGCCGATAATTTGGCTCTGACGGAAGATTATAAATTTGGATTAACACTTTATGCTCCTCTATTTTTGAGAAAAGAACGAGCTAGTTTTAATATGGCAAGAATAAAAATACGCCAACAAGAACTAGATTTAAACTTCACACAAAGAAATATTCAGATTGGTGTAGAACAGGCTTATATTCAAGTCAATCGTCTGGCACAAATGGTAGAGCTTCAAAGAAGAAATGCTGCGAATGCACTTGTTTTGCGTGATGGAGAGCAAACACTTTTCGAACTTGGAAAAAGCACTGTCTTTTTGATAAATTATAGAGAACGCTATTATCTTGATGCAAAGCAAAAACTCATTCAATTAGAAATGAAATACGCTAAAGCAAAGGCAGAACTAATGTGGAATGCAGGACAAAATGAGTTTGTAGATTTGAGAAACGATTAAAAAAAGAGAAATTGGAAATAAAAAAAACGTGAACTCGGGATTAAAAACCAATCTTAAGTAGTTAGTTTTCACAAAATTGTTATTTTGTATTTCTGATTAAAAATAG